>NZ_KB291464.1:0-176397 GCF_000318295.1 Capnocytophaga sp. oral taxon 326 str. F0382 | reverse complement strand
AAGTTTAAACTAAACTTTTTGGACAGCCTCTTTTCTATTTGTTGTTCCATTATGTTATAGTGTTTCTTTTAGCCATTTGAAGAACGTTCTCTGCCATAAGAGTCCATTCTGAGGTTGTAATACCCAGTGGTTCTCATCAGGAAAATAAAGTAACTCACTCTTGATGCCTCTCAGTTGAGCTGCTGTAAAAGCTTGGAATCCCTGTTCTTCGGGTACTCGGTAGTCCTTCCCTCCGTGAATGATGAGAATAGGGGTGTCCCATTCTGTAATCTTCTCTATAGGATTGAACTCTTTATACGATTTTTGCGCTACAGCGTTCTTTTTATCCCAATAAGCACCTCCTATTTCGTTATTGTTGAAGAAGAGCTCTTCGGTAGTGCCATACATACTTTGTAAGTTGAATACTCCGCAATGGGCAATAAACGTCTTAAAGCGTTTTTGGTGAATACCTGCTAAGTAGTAGATTGAATATCCTCCGTAGCTGGCACCTATAGCTCCCAATCGTTCTTTGTCTACATAAGGTTCCTTGGCAATGTCATCAATAGTCGATAGGTAATCGCGCATTGGCTGTCCGCCCCAATCTCCACTAATTTGCGCATTCCATTCTATCCCAAAGCCTGGTAATCCTCTGCGGTTGGGAGCTATCACTATATAACCTTGCGAAGCCATTACTTGGAAGTTCCAACGGAAACTGTAAAACTGGCTCACAACAGATTGTGGTCCTCCTTGGCAGTAGAGTAGGGTAGGGTACTTCTTGTTAGGGTCAAAGTTGGGTGGGTAAATTACCCAAGCGTGCATTTTCTTACCGTCAGTAGTTTTGATGATACGCTCCTTAATAGGACATTCAGCAATCCCTTTGTATAGCTCATCGTTAAAATGTGAAAGCTGTGATAGTCTTATGCGCCCCTTTTTCTCTTTTAAATTGATAGTATACAGTTCAGCTGCGTGGTTCATATCCGTACGCATCACAACCAATTGGTCATCTGCTTGTCCTACTATACTATTCACATCAAATACACCTTGTGTGAGTTGTCTTGGGGTGGTATCTTTACTAAAAGGAGCTACTACAAACACTTGCTCTGTTCCTTGGGTAGCCGCAATTAGGTATATTTGCTTCCCATCGTTGCTCCATCGGTAACTGAAAACAGTATTATCCCAGTTAGCTGTAAGGTTAATGCGTTTGCCGTCCTTCAATATATAAAGGTCGTTCTTATCGGCTTCATTACCGTCGTGTGCCATACTGAGCCACGCAAGAACGCCTTCTTTGTTATACTGAGGGTTGGTGTCATACCCCATCATTCCTTCGGTGAGGTTTGTTGTTTTTTTCGAGCTGAGGTCGTACTCGTAGATATCAGTATTAGTGCTTAGTACATAATCAGTGCCTACTTTAGCTTTGGTTACATAAAGTACCTTTTTACCGTCTAGACTCCATATATAATCCTCATCACCTCCAAAAGGCAACTGCGGACAGTAATAGGGCAATCCTTCCATTATATCAGTTTGCTTACCATTACTATCTTCTATCATCACGTGATTGTAACTACCTTCATTCCATGTGTCCCAATGGCGGTGGTCTAAGCTACTGTACAGCTTTCCTGATGATTTTTCTAAGTCGGTATAGAAGTCTTTCCCTAAAACCGACTTTAATTTTACTTCCTTATGAGTGAGTTTTAGGCTTTTATCGGTATTGTATTTAGCCGTGAGCTTTTCTACCTCTTCTTTGCTTATAGGAATGGGTACGCCTCCTTTTACGGCAAGTTTATAGTATTCTTTGTTAAAAGTATTTTCCTTTATATTTGGAGTACTCACACTCATCAATACATATTGCTGGTCGGGGGTAATACCTATACCATTCACGCGATGTAGTTCCCATAGTTTTTCGGGGGTGAGAGGTTGTTGTGCTTGTATGCTATTAAATGCCATAACCGAAGCTAAAATAATAAGATGTTTTTTCATTCCTTAACAAATAAGGCAACAAGCCTTCCTAATAGTTTTACAATAAATTGGTAACTCTCTACCAAAAACGCTCTGATTTCTTTTAATACAAAAGCAATCCCTGATTTGATAACAGGTTTTACCCGATTGTAAATAAATGATAACCATACGCACACGGCTATAAAGGCAGGCGCTCCTAATACCACTTGATAAGGTTTTAACTGCCCTCCGAAGTGCTGTATAAGCCCGTGTGAGGTAATACTACCGTATATGATAAAGCAGTGTACAACGTAAATCGATAGGGTGTTTTGTCCAATAGTTTTAATCAGTTGTGAAGTAATCACATTGCGCATTAGGGCAAAGAAACCAAATACTAGCAATACATTCCCCAAACGTAAATAAGCAAAGTCCTGCATTAGTCGCTCAAAAAATGGGGAATGGTTGATATAGAACAGTTGTTCTATCATAAAGTGAAAACCCCACAACAAGAATGCTCCTACGCTTAGAAATAGCAGAATAGCATTGCGGTATAGGTGAGGGTGATTTTTATATCGCTGAAATAGATATCCCATAAACCCTCCAAACGACACATAGCCAAACCAAGGAAAAATAGGAAAGAAACTACCGTGTACACGAGTCAGATAATTAGCAATCGGCAAGGGTAGTGAATCAAAGCGCAAATCCTTGTAAAAAGGCTCAAAAGTGAACGCCAATAGGGTAGTGGTGAGCAATATCGTAGGCATTACCCACGACTTGCGGTTATATGAAAGTAAGTAAGTAGCGATAAGCAACAAGAGTGAAAGCCCAATACAGTGCAGTACATCTACACTTTGGAAACTCATACGCAAGAAGTAAGCAATACCGATGAGCATCAGTCCACGCCTAATACCTTTCATCACACGAGGATTGTTCCACCCCATTTTTGTAGCATCACTTTCTTTTACCAATAAAAAAGTGAAGATAAACCCCGAAACAGTGAAGAACACAGGAGCGGTAATACCTGTACAATAATGCCAAAACCAGTAGATAAAGTTGTTTTCATCGCGATAACGATCAGCAATAAGTCCATTTACAAAGTGCCCTTGTAACATCATACAAATAGCAAAGGCACGAATTACATCAATAAAATCAAGTCTGAATTTCTTTACTTTTTCCATACTTATAATGTCTTAAAGAGGTTGCAAAGGTACAAATTAATTAACAATTAGCAAGTAATAGTTAAGAACTTGTCTTTTTTATAAACAAAAAAAACTTTGCTAAAATCCTTAGATTTTAGCAAAGTCTAATTTAAGTTATTTTGTTGCTTTTTAAAGAGGCATTGGCTGTTCTTTTTTCTTCACAGCTCCTACAATAGCTGAGATGATGAGTCCTCCAATAGCCGAAAATATTATAGAAGTAGAAAATGATGAAACGATAGAAGGTTTGTTAGCATACATTTTATCTTGGAATTCTTCTAACTGTTCTTCATTAAAATTTGCCATAGCACTCATTTTTTTCATTGCAACCTCCACTACCTTATCATAATAGTCAGGGTCAATAATAGTTGCGTATATCACTTGGTAAATAGCTCCAATCACTCCTGCTATAACAGCGACCAGTACCCCTACTTTAATAGCTTCTCCTATAGAGAGAAAGCCCTCATTAGCTTTTTTGTATTGTTCTACCGCCATTACAATAAAAACTACAGAAATGGCTATATTTATTAACCAAGTAATAACAGCTAATAAAGTGCTATCAGTATACAAAAAGTCAGTTATGTATAACAATACGGTAAAGGCTACAGATGCAAGCCCTAATAAAATTCCATTTCTAAGTGTAATACTTAAGAAGTTTACATTTTTTGTTTCCATAAGCGAAATAATATTTAAAGTTAATTTTTATTTATACATTTCAAAAGCTGCTCTTTCTAAAGCTTCTCTATGATTAGGATGCGCTATGGCTATCAGTGCTTTAGCGCGTTCTTTTAGGCTTTTGCCAAACAGTTCAGCAACTCCATATTCAGTTACTATATACTGTACGTGTGCTCGAGTAGTAACTACACCTGCTCCTTGTTTGAGAAAAGGTACAATTTTACTTTCCCCTTTATTAGTTACTGAAGGGAATGTAATAATAGATTTACCTCCTTCACTTAGCATAGCTCCACGCACAAAATCTATTTGTCCACCAAAGCCTGAATAGATAGTGCTACCTATAGAGTCTGCACATACTTGTCCTGTGATATCTACTTCTATAGCCGAATTAATAGAAATCATCTTGGGATTCTGACGAATAACAGATACTTCATTGGTATATGAAGCCTCTGCCATTTTTCTACTGAAGGGTTATGGTCTATAAAATCGTATAACTCTTGTGACCCCATCGCAAATGAAGCTATGATTTTACCTTTATCAATTTTCTTTTCGTAGCCATTAATAACTCCTTTTTTTACCAAATCAAGCATCCTTCAGTAAGAAGTTCTGTATGAATACCTAAATTTTTAAGGTGTCCCATTTCACCTAAAGTAGCATTTGGAATATTTCCAATACCCAATTGTAAAGTACTGCCATCTTTTATAAGGGGTACTATATGTTGGGCTATCTGCTTTTCTATAGCATTGGGTTCTGAAAGATGTAATGAAAAAATAGGAGCATCTTGTTCTACCAAATAGTCTATTTCATCTATATGCACAAGAGCATCGCCATAAGCGCGTGGCATTTTCTTATTTACTTTTGCTATAACGCATTTAGCATTGCGAATGGCCGATTTACAAGCCTCTACGCTCACTCCCATAGAGCAGAATCCAAATTTATCAGGGGGCGATACTTGTATAAGTACTACATCTACTTTCACCTGTTTGCGATCGAATAGTAATGGCATATCACTTAGGAAAATAGGTGTATATGATCCATTACCTGCTTTTATTATATGTCGGACATTCTTAGAAAGGAAGAAAGAATCTATATAGAAACTATCTTTATATTTAGGGTCGGCATAAGGGGCATCTCCTTCTATATGGATATGCCCGATGGTAACATTTTTTAACTCGGGTGCTCGTGCTACAAGGGCGTCTACTAATATTTCAGGTACGGCTGCTCCTCCGTGTATATAGACAAAATCACCGCTTTTCACTACTTTTAAAGCTTCTTCGGCAGTTGTAATTTTTTTCATTTAAAATTAATGTTTAGTCAGTGGCTCAAAAGTACAACATAATTTCTAATTGACAAAATAATTTGTGATATATTTTTTTTTATTACCTTTGCACCCGATTTAAAAATGAAATATTATGTATCCACCTGAATTGATAAAACCAATGATAGAAGAACTAACAAACGTTGGTTTTCAAGAATTAAAAACAGTTGAAGCTGTAAAAAATGCTATTGAACAAAAGGGAACTACGCTTGTAGTAGTGAACTCTGTTTGTGGTTGTGCGGCTCGTAATGCACGCCCTGCTGTGCTTTATAGTTTACAAAATGCTAAAAAACCTGACCATCTCACTACAGTTTTTGCAGGAGTTGATAGAGAAGCTACGGAAGAAGCACGCCAATATATGTTACCATTTCCTCCTTCTTCTCCAAGTATTGCTTTATTCAAAGATGGAGAATTGGTGCATATGTTAGAGCGTCATCATATTGAAGGTCGTATGGCAGAAGTAATTGCTGAAAATCTTCAACAAGCTTATGATGAATTTTGTTAACTAAATGTTTATTGTATGTCATTAAAAAAGAGCTGTCCTCAATTGGACAGCCCTTTCTTTTTATAAAGATGAATAGTTATACTTCGTGTTCGCCTTTGATGTCTCTGTGCTCGTAATCAGCAATCATCAGTTTTTCGTAATCAGTCTTAGTACCTTTACCGAAACGTCTGCCAATATTGTCAAAAATAAGGTATACCAAAGGTACTACAATAAGTGTTAAGAACAATGAGGAAATAAGTCCACCTATAATTACAATCGCCAAACCATTGTTCACTTCGGCACCTGCTCCATTGGCAATAGCAAGCGGAATCATACCTGCTACCATTGCGATAGTCGTCATTAAGATAGGGCGTAAACGGGCGTGGTTTGCTTGTATTAATGCAGTTACAGTATCTTCCCCTTCTTGCTTGCGGTGGTTAGCGAAGTCTACTAACATAATCGCGTTCTTAGCAACCAACCCAATAAGCATAATGATACCTAAAAGAGTAAAGATATTGAGTGACATATTAGCTAATGCCAAAGCTACTAAAGCTCCAATGAACGAAAGCGGTATAGAGAACAATACTACAAAAGGTCGTGAAAAACTGTCGTATAACACTACCATTACCATATAAACTAAGAGAATAGCCGCAAAGAGCGATATAAACAAGGTGCCAAATCCTTCGTCTTGCATCTCTTGGTCACCTGTAAAAACAAAGTGTACGTTAGCAGGTTTTTCTAATTGGTCTATCTTAGTCTTCCATTCTGAAACTATAGTACCTGTAGGACGACCTACCGATTGAGCTTGTACTGTTACCGAAGGAGATTTGTCATAACGTTCCAGCTGTGTAGGTCCTGAAGCGTAGGCTATAGTCGCAAATTGTGATAGTTTTACCTGTTGTCCCACCGAGTTGATAAACATCATATTTTCTATATCGTCTATAGACTGACGGCTACCTTCTTCAAACACTATATTAATATTGTATTCTGAATCTCCTGTACGGAACTTACTGTCGTCATTACCATTAAAAGCGGTTCGCATCGTTCCCCCTACAGTAGCAATATTAAGTCCTAACATTGCCATCTTATCGCGGTCTATCTGCACATTTATTTCGGGATTACCAGATTCTGAGGAAAGCTTAATTTCAGTAGCACCTTCAACAGTTTTAAGAAGCTCAGCTGTTTTCTCAGCGTACTGTTGGGCTACTTCCACATTGTCAGAAGTAACTACCAAAGCAATTGGGGATTGTTCAGCTCCCATCATTCCTACCGGTACAGTCTTCACTTTAGCTTCTACTAAATACTGACTCAGTTTGCGTTTCAGCTTTGCCGCAATTACGTTAGTCGATTCATTACGTTCTTTCTTATCAATAATAGTAAGCTGTATTTCCGATTTATAAGGGGTTGCTTGTGAAGCTCCCATACCACTGGTAGACTGTCCTACAGTAGTAATCATACTCTCTACCAAAGGTTTATTGGTACCCTCTACTTTTAAGCTACGAAGGTAGTTTTCAGCTTTTTGGGTCATAAAGTTAGTCTGCTCTAAGGAAGCATCTTTATTCAATTCAAACTGCACTAAAAACTTTCCTCTATCCATATTAGGCATAAACTCAGATCCGATAAATCCAGTAGGAATCAATGAACAAGAACCTACAAAAAGGAAAAATACCAAAATAATAGTTTTCCATTTATTGGCAAATACCCATACCAATAAGTCAGAGAAGAACTGTGTAAATCGTTTGAGGTATCCTTCAAAGCCTATGGTTAGTTTTCCTAAAAATGAATTGGGATTTGCGTGCTCTAATTTTCCAAACCTAGAGTACAACCAAGGGACTACTGTAAAAGACATCAATAATGAAAGCATTGTAGCAATAGCTACAGTCAAACAAAACTCACGCAATACTTTTACTACAATAGCATTACCTAATGAAATAGGAACGAACACTACCACAATTACTAAGGTAATAGCCATTACAGTAAGCACAATTTCCTTAGAGCCGTCAAAAGCAGCACGCACTTTATTCTTACCCATTTCCATATGGCGGTGAATGTTTTCCAATACTACAATAGCATCGTCCACCAAGATACCTACCACCATCGAAAGGGCAACAAGGCTCATCAAATTCAGTGTAAAACCAAAGAAATACATACCTATAAAAGTAGCGATGAGAGAAGTAGGTATAGATACCATTACAATAATAGCATTACGTAGGCTGTGAAGGAAGAAAAACATCACTACTGCTACCAATACAATAGCCAATATCAAATCGGACATTACAGAGTTGGCTGCTTCTAAGGTAAACTCACTGGTATCTTCTGCCAATAACATTTTTACACCTTCATTTTTATAAGTCTGCTCTACTTGTGCCATCTTCTTGCGTACCAACTCACTCACCGATACAGCATTAGCATCGGTTTGTTTCAATACTTGTAGCAAGAGAGTATTTTCTTGGTCTATACGCGCTATTTTAGTAGCTTCTTCTTCGGTGTCTTGCACATCAGCTACATCCGAAAGTCGTATCTCTACTCCATTCTGTGAAGTAAGTATAAGGTTGCGCAACTGTTCTACATCTTGTAATTTACCAAGCAAACGTATAGAAGTGCTATTCTCACGAGTTTTAATTTTACCCGCAGGAATTTCCATATTCGAAGCTGCAATCAATTGTTGTACTTGAGCTATAGAAAGACCATAACCTTCTAACTTCTTAGCATCAATGCTCACTCGTATTTCGCGTTTGCGACCACCTATTATATTTACTTGTGCTACTCCTGGAACACGTGATAACTCCGGCTGTATTTTTTTATCTACCAAGTCGTACAATTCTTGTGCCGATAGGTTAGAGGTAACCCCTATGGACACAATAGGCAAATCGGAAAGAGAGAATTTACTCAATGATGGCTCTTTAGCATCATCGGGCAAATCAGCTCTTATTGCATTAATTTTGCGCTGTGCCTCATTAAGGGTATTATCTACATTCGCATCGTTAGTAAGTTGTACTACTACCACCGAAAGGCTTTCATACGAATATGATTGTATCTTTTTGATATTTTCCAAAGCCGAAACGGCATCCTCGATTTTCTTTGTCACGGTGCTCTCAATCTCCGAAGGAGAGGCTCCCGCATACACAGTAGAGATCGTAACTACATTCACTTCAAACTTAGGAATGAGTTCGTAGTTCAATAACTTATACGAATAGAAGCCACCAAGTAGCAACAACAAGAGCATCACAATAAGTACACTGGGACGCTTAATAGAAAGTTTAATTAAATCCATTTGTTTATTTGTTCTAAATCGGCGGCAAAAGTACAACAAAAAAACTTAATAAACAAAAAAAGTTTCCAAAAAATATTTTCTTCAATTATACTACTATAATTTCTTTTTCTATTTAAAATCTATCCTTAAACTAATTACCTAATCTTGGCACATCTATTGCAATATATACGCAAAACATTAACTATTTTTTATTTAGTGTCTTGTTTGTCAGTAATTTATATATATTTTTTTACTTGTATAAAATAATCACTACTGACAAAATGGCACTTTCTAATAATACAAATATGAATATAGGAAATTTTGACAGCCTTGTTGCTGAACATATCGATGAAGATACTGAATTTATACCACTTCTCACTTTAGAAGATGAAGAAGAAATAGAACGTGAACGCATTCCTCACGTATTACCTATCCTCCCCTTAAAAAATACCGTACTTTTCCCAGGCGTAGTAGTGCCTATCACTGCAGGGCGTGATGCTTCTATTCATCTTATTAATGAAGCTTATGCCACTACTAAAACAATTGGTGTGGTAGCCCAATTAGATGAAAAAACGGAGATTCCAGAAGGTAAGGATCTCTTCCGCTTTGGTACAGTAGCTCGTATACTCAGAGTACTAAAAATGCCTGACGGCAATGTTACTATCATTATTCAAGGTAAAAAACGTTTTGAAATAGAAAGTTTTGTTGAAGAAAAACCCTATATCAAAGCGGTGATCAAAGAAATGTCGGATATAAAACCCGACCCTAATGATAAAGAGTTTGAAGCAACTATTGATGCAGTAAAAGACCTTTCTATTAAAATTATACAGGAAAATCCAAACATCCCTTCAGAGGCTGCTTTTGCTATCCGAAACATAGAAAGTTACTCGTTCCTCATTAACTTTATATCATCCAATATGAATGCTACCGTTTTGGAAAAACAAGGCGTATTGGAAATTGATGAGCTGAAAGAGCGCGCTACAGCTATCTTAAAATATTTAAACATCGACTTGCAACGTCTTACTCTGCGCAACGAAGTACAATCGAAAACTCGTATTGATATCGATCAGCAACAACGTGAGTACTTCTTGCATCAGCAGATGCGCACTATTCAAGAAGAATTAGGCGGTGTATCGTATGAGCAAGAGATGGAAGAACTCAAAAAGAAAGCTAAAACCAAAAAATGGGACGAAAAAATAAAAGAACTCTTTGAAAAAGAACTCAGCAAACTACAACGCACCAATCCTAATAGCCCCGACTATGGTATCCAGCGTAACTACTTAGAAGTACTCTTAGAATTACCTTGGAATGAATATTCTAAAGATAACTTCGACCTAAAACGTGCTCAGAAAATCCTCGATAAAGAACATTATGGATTAGAAGAAGTGAAACGTCGTATCATAGAGTATTTAGCAGTACTCAAACTGCGTAATGATATGAAATCACCAATTTTGTGTTTCTACGGACCTCCTGGGGTAGGAAAAACTTCTTTAGGTCGTTCTATTGCTAAAGCCTTAAATCGCGAATATGTACGAATGTCTTTAGGTGGTTTGCACGATGAGGCTGAAATACGTGGGCACCGTAAAACTTATATAGGTGCAATGCCTGGTCGTATATTACAGCAACTCAAAAAAGCTAAAACCTCTAACCCTGTTTTTGTGTTAGACGAAATTGATAAATTAGGTAGCAATAGTTACCAAGGAGATCCTTCTTCGGCAATGCTCGAAGTGCTTGACCCTGAACAAAACAAGGAATTTTACGACAATTTCCTCGAAATGGGCTATGATCTCTCTAAAGTAATGTTCATCGCTACTGCCAATGATCTTTCTACCATACAACCTGCTTTACTCGATCGTATGGAACTCATTAACGTAACAGGTTATACTATAGAGGAAAAAACTGAAATAGCCAAACGACATCTATTGCCAAAACAATTAGAAGAACACGGTATGAAAGATACTGATTTGCTGTTAGGTAAAAAAGAAATAGAACGCATTGTTGAAGGCTACACTCGTGAATCTGGTGTGCGTGCTTTGGAAAAAGAAATTGCCAAAGTAGTACGTTATGGAGCTAAAAACCTTGCAATGGAAGAAGCGTACGACCCTAAACTCACTATAGAAACTATAGAAAAAATATTAGGACCTGCCCGCTTAGAACGTGATAAATATGAAGACAATGAGGTAGCAGGTGTAGTTACTGGATTAGCTTGGACAAGTGTAGGAGGTGATATCCTCTTTATAGAATCTGCCCTTTCTAAAGGAAAAGGTGTACTGAATATTACAGGTAACTTAGGTCAGGTAATGAAAGAATCGGCTACCATCGCCTTAGAATATTTAAAAGCTAATGCTGAACGATATAATCTTAACCCTAAACTCTTTAGCAATTACGATGTACACATACACGTACCCGAAGGAGCTACTCCTAAAGATGGTCCAAGTGCTGGTATTGCAATGCTTACCTCACTAATGTCGCTCTTTACTCAAAAGAGAGTGAAAAAACACTTGGCAATGACCGGAGAGATTACTTTGCGTGGAAAGGTACTACCGGTAGGTGGACTTAAAGAGAAGATTTTGGCAGGGAAACGTGCAGGTATTAAAGAATATATTTTATGTAAAGACAACGAAAAAGACATCTTGGAAATCAAACAAGAATACCTTAAAGGACTTACTTTTCTCTATGTAACCGATATGGAAGAAGTAATACGTTTAGCAATTACCAACCAAGATGTAAAACACAAAAAAGTTTTAACTTTTGATGAATAATTTGTATCTTTGCATTCTCATAACATAAAAAACATAATGAATAAAAATCAAGAAGAAGATATATTAGGCGACAACCATATTGCCACCTCAGCTGTTACACCTCTTAGAGCAGATGCTTTTCAGTTAAGCGAAAGTGAAAAAATAGCTGAAATAGAAACACACGTACGTGCTATCCTCCACACTTTGGGAATGGACTTAACTGATGATAGTTTGAAAGGTACCCCTAAACGTGTAGCTAAAATGTTTGTAAAAGAAATTTTTGGGGGCTTATTACCTGAACGTAAACCTTCAATGTCTACTTTTAATAACTCTTACCACTATGGTGAGATGTTAGTTGAGAAGAATATAGTAGTATATTCTACTTGTGAACACCATTTATTACCTATAGTAGGGCGCGCCCATGTGGGGTATATTTCTAATGGCAAAGTGTTAGGTCTTTCCAAAATGAATCGTATAGTAGAGTATTATGCAAAACGTCCACAAGTGCAAGAACGACTTACAATGCAAATTGTCCAAGAAATGCAACGCGCTCTCGGTACTGAAGATGTAGCTTGCATTATAGATGCTAAACACTTGTGTGTAAACTCTCGTGGTATAGAAGATATTGATAGCAGTACAGTTACTGCTGAGTTCGGTGGTAAGTTTAAAAATCCTGAAGTAAGAAAGGAATTTTTAGAATATATCAAATTAGAAACAAGATTTCACTAATTTTAAATGTAATTAGAAACTAAAAAAGCTATCCCAAAAAGGATAGCTTTTTTAGTTGTGGAGAAGATGGGGCTCGAACCCACGACCTTTTGGCTGCCAGCCAAACGCTCTAGCCAACTGAGCTACATCCCCATTTGCGCGGCAAAGGTAAAATATTTTTTTGAATTACCAAACCTATTTGCAAAAAAAGTTTTATTTTTGCCGAAAATTTATATTAATAATAATGACTGATAGATTACAAGGTTCTTTATATACAAAAATAGATAAACAATTGGCTATCACTACCTTTGGACATCCAAACGCCAACTCTTTTCCTTTAGAGTTACTCAATAGACTTACCAAAGAAATTGAGATTCTTTCTGAAAACAAAGAAGTAAGTATCATCCTTCTTAAAAGTGAAGGAGATAAGGCTTTTTGCGCTGGAGCATCTTTTGATGAACTTTTAGCAGTTACAAATGAAGAAGAAGGTAAACGATTTTTCGAAGGCTTTGCACACCTTTTTTTAGCAATACGTCGTTGTGAAAAACTCATCATTGGTCGCGTACAAGGCAAAGCTGTTGGAGGTGGAGTAGGATTGATCGCTGCTTTAGACTATGCGTTTGCTACTGAAGCTTTGAGTATCAAACTCTCTGAACTATCTTTAGGTATAGGTCCTTTTGTAATAGCCCCTGCCATTCTTCGAAAAGCAGGACAATCAACTCTCAATGAACTATTTATGGCGCCCGATCAGTGGAAAAGTGCTTATTGGGCTCAACAAAAGGGATTAGTAGCACGTGTATTCGAAAATACAAAAGATATGGATGAGGCTATAGAGCATTTCATAGCTACCCTACTAAAATCTAATCCTATAGCTTTGTCAGAAATGAAACGTATTACTTGGCAACACACTGAACATTGGGAAAAAGAACTAATTGATAATGCTGCTATTTCAGGTAGATTAGTACTTTCAGAACAAACAAAATTAATGTTAGAAAAATTAAAGAATAAATGAAAACAGAAGAAACCATTTTAGAAATCAACCTTACTGCATTAGAAAAAAACATTCATTATTTAAAAAACCGAGTCAAACCTACTACTTTGTTCTTAGCTGTAGTGAAAGCTTCTTCCTATGGAAATAATTCTGTAACCATAGCGTCTCACTTACAAAAAAAAGGATTAGCTAATTATTTTGCAGTAGCTTACACTTCTGAAGGTATTGCACTTAGAAAAGCTGGAGTTACACTCCCTATTTTAGTATTACACCCACAACCTATAAACTTTGGTGATATTGTAAAATATAACTTGGAACCTACCTTATATTCACAACGTATTGCCAAACTATTCTTAGGCTATGCTGAAAAACAACAATTAGCAGACTATCCTGTACACCTTAAATGTAATACAGGGCTCAATCGTTTAGGATTTGATTTGAGTGAAATAGAAGAGGTACTTACTTTGTTGAAAAACAATACTACTGTAAAAGTAAAAACAGCTTATTCTCATTTAGCTGCTTCCGAAGATATGAATGAAAAAGAATTTACTGAAAATCAAATAAATACCTTTATAGCTTTTCAAGAAAAAATAAACACAATTTTCACTCATAAAGTACTCTATCACCAATGTAATACTTCAGGCATACTAAACTATCCTCACGCACAATTTGATATGGTACGTTGTGGCATAGGAATGTATGGATTTGCTAATGATACTAAACTACAACAATATCTTACACCTATTATGACATTAAAAAGTGTAATCTCTCAACTACACACTTTGCAAATAGGTGATAGCTTAGGTTATAATCGTGGTTATATTGCCAACCATATCACTAAAACTGCAACAATCCCTGTAGGTCACGCCGATGGTATCAATCGTATTTATGGCAAGGGAAAAGGTTTTGTATTCATCAATGGAAAAAAAGCCCCAATTATTGGTAATGTATGTATGGATATGATTTTAGTAGATGTTACTGAAGTTCCTTGTCAAGAAGGTGATGAAGTAATTGTATTCGATAAAAATCATACAGCTGAAACGCTAGCCGAAGCAGTAGGTACCATTTCTTACGAATTAATCACCTCTATGGCACACAGAATCAAGAGAATATATTTGGAAGATTAAAAAAATACAAAAAAAGTTTTTCAAAAGTTTGGTATTTATAAAAAAGGTTGTAACTTTGCACCCAGAAATCGCGGGATAGAGCAGTAGGCAGCTCGTCGGGCTCATAACCCGAAGGTCACTGGTTCGAGTCCAGTTCCCGCTACAAAATAGGCGTAATTAGTTTGATAATCAACTAATTACGCCTAACTTTTTAAAATGTATGGGGCTTGTTTGGGGCTTTTTCCTGCATCTAACTATCAAAAACTTCAAAATGATTATCTTCATAAAAAAAGATAATACGCTTAATTTTCTTTCCTACAGTATTATTCACTATAGAAGATGGTAAAGATACTTCTTTATCTAAACTAACTTTTTTTTCTTCTTTAATAGGAGAGGATAGAGTAGGAGAGGGACTTTCCATTTCTATTTCTGGAATATCACTAAATAAGTCAGGTTGTTGTACTTTTTTAGGTACGGAAACTTCTTTCTCTTCTTTACGAGGAAATGTTCCTTTTCCTTGAGTTATCCAATACATATCCACCTCTGGAAATTTTTCTATGAGCTTTAAGATAAAATCTAAACTCGGCTTATTGCGTTCTGATAGAAGATGTGATATTCCTGAACGCTGAATTTCTAAAGTATCGGCAAAAGCTGCTGCATTCAATCCATAATAATCCATCACTTGTTGTAAGCGAATAGAAAAGTCTGATGTGTTTAACATTATAACTTATATCATTTTTATTAAGAATGTACAAATGTAAATCAATATTTTGAGATATACAAATTTAAAATAATAATATTTTCTTAACCACTGAAGTATTAATTTATTTTATTTACATAATTAATTTATTTACAACAATTAATGAATAAACTATAAAAATTTTCTATAGTACCTTTATGAGAGATTTTCTACTGAAAAATGTTTGTTTTTGTTATGATTACACCTGTAAAAATTCCATTAGATTAATTCTATTTTATGTAAATGTAATTATAGATTACATTTGTAAAAATCTTCATGTTTAAGTTTTTACATATATATAATTGTCATCTATTAAAAATTTCTTATTTTTGTCCTTAAAAAATATATATAAATGGAAAAAAGACTTTCAGGACGTTATATTACCTATCAAATGATTATTCCTCTTTTAGATAAATATCCCTTTGATGAAATTATTCACTTAGGAAACTCTGTTAAAGGTATTCCTATTAACTTGTATAGAGTAGGTAAAGGTAATAAAAAAATATTACTTTGGTCACAAATGCACGGTAATGAATCTACTACTACTAAAGCTTTTTTTGATGTACTATTAAAACTTCAAACAGCTAATATTTTATCCGAATTGAGTATCTATTGTATTCCAATGCTAAATCCTGACGGAGCTAAATTGTTTACACGTGTAAATTGCAACAATATTGATCTCAATCGTGATGCTAACGAACTTACACAACCTGAAAGCAAGTGTTTGCGTAAAGCTTATGACCTTGTACAGCCTGATTATTGCTTTAATCTGCACGATCAACGAACTATTTTCAGTGTAGGACGAACTCCACTTCCAGCCACAGTTTCTTTCTTAGCTCCTGCTTATAATAAAGAACGTAATATCAACGAAGTACGCCAGAAAGCAATGGAGCTAATTGTTGTAATGAATAGCATTTTACAACATCATATACCTAATCAAATAGCGCGTTTTGACGATAGTTTTAATATCAACTGTACTGGAGATAAATATACTTCATTAGGTACACCTACAATCCTTTTTGAAGCAGGACATTACCCTAATGATTACAACCGTGAACATACAAGATCTTACATAGCGATAGCTATTTTAGCAGCATTAGAATACATTGCTACTTCTTGTGTTACAAATGTAAAATATACAGATTACTTCAATATACCGGAAAACGACAAATGTTTTTATGATATTATCTTGCGTGATGATACACATAGTGGTAATGATGTAGGTATTCTTTACAAAGAAGTTTTAGAAAATACTCAAATCTCGTTTGTCCCTTATATTGTTGAAATTGGTGATTTATCCACTAAATATGGGCATAAAGAAATACCCCTATCTAAATATCTTAATGCTCCTATCAATAAAAGTTCTATTGAAAATAGTTTAGATTTACAAAAGCTTTAACACAAAGTAATACAGAAAATGTAAAAAATAAGTCTTTTTATTTGGATAATTCAAAATAAAATACTTACTTTGCACGCTGAGTAAATTATAAAAATATAATAGATGGCGAGATACAAATTAGATGAAACTGATCATCAAATATTAGATCTGTTGATTGATGATTCTCGAACCCCTTTTACTGAGATAGCCAAGCAGTTGGAAATTTCAGCGGGGACTGTTCACGTAAGAGTACGAAAAATGGAGGAACTTGGTATCATTAAAGGTTCTACACTCACAGTAGATTATGAACGATTGGGCTATACTTTTATAGCGTATGTAGGAATTTTTTTAGAGCGTAATCATCAGGCTCAATTTGTATTAGAACGTTTGGAAGAAATTCCTTTTGTAACGGTAGCTCACATTACCTCAGGGCAGTACAATATCTTTTGCAAAATCCGTGCTCGTGACACCAAGCACGCCAAGGAAGTTATATATATGATAGATGATATCCAAGGAGTCGCTCGTTCCGAAACTATGATTTCTATGGAAGAATCTATCAACGACAAGCGTCGCCTATTGCATAAAGCTTTTCGTGAATTACAATAAAATAGTATTTAAACAACTTTGAAAGAGCTACCTAAAAATAGGCAGCTCTTTTATTATAAAAATATTTTATTCTATTATTTATTATGTCAAAATTCTATAACGAAATTGCAGAAAAATACGACTTTATCTTTCCACTATCTCCAGCTCACCAAACATTTTTTGCAGATGAGCTTCAAGGGCATACTATCCTTGATGTAGGTGCTGCTACGGGTAATCTTACCGCTTACTTAAGCTCACAAGGATATGAAGTTACCGCTATCGACCTCAGTGAGCGATTGATTGCCAAAGCTGCTGAAAAGGGCGTTAACGTACAACAACGTGATATGCTTACTATTGATGAACTTTCCACCTTTGACAACATTGTTTGTATCGGTAATACGCTCCCACATTTGGATAGTAAGGCTTCCATACAGCTCTTTTTGCAAAAAGCTTATGGACAACTCACTCAAGAGGGGAAACTTGTCTTGCAATTGGTCAATTTTGAAAAGTATTTTGGTCAGCAACAAGACGATTACCTCGGTAATCTCCCTTTGATAACCAATGATAAGGTGAAGTTTGAGCGATTTTACTATCTCAATAAGGAAGGAAAAATTCGTTTCAAGACTATTTTGGACGATACCATAGAAAATGAGGAACTGTTACAGCCTATTTTCGCTGACGAACTTACCCAATGGCTTACTCAGATAGGATTTCAAGCCATCAACTTATATGGTAATTTCAAAAAAGACCCTTTTGATAAGGAAAAATCAATGGCACTAATAATCATTGCAGAAAAATAAATTACAGATTATGAGAATTATCAAATTAATATCCCTTATTATAGTTGTTTTGTTGTCTTCTTGTAAGCCTACCTTGCCAGATTTGACAAAAAGAGATCGTATAAAACTACTCAAAAAATATGCGTTCTACTTATGTATGGAGCATAATTACAATCGAATAGATAGCATCTTTCGATTTCCTAGAGATCATATAGGAGGAGTCGTATTTTTCCATTATGGGTTAGAGGGGTTAGAAAAGACAAAGGATTTCGTGATCCAAAACACACAGTTTGAGTTTCCTAGCGGATCATTAAAGAATGAAATGGGAGATCCTAAGGCAAATCTTATTTGTTTGGATTGTTTTGATTTTTATAAGAGTAAAGAACTCCACCGCTTTGTAAGAAAAATGGAGAGAGAACTAAGAGAATAATTTTCTTTTAGAATCACAACTATTTCCATATCTTACAAATATTCTGTACTTTTGCATTTTTTAAACTTTAGAATAAACGATATGGCACGATTAGGAATGCTTTACGCTATTACTGATGAAGCGTTAGAACAATTAAAAGCACAAGATATAGACCAGATGTACGACTATATGCTTGAAGAAATAGAAGAAGAACTGTTTAATACTTCTGAAGCCTTTGAACTTGACAAAGCGTGGGAAGGAGTCCAGTTTTGTCTCGGGGAAGGCACGTGGAATGAAGAAAACAAAGTACCTTACAATGTTGTTTTCGGTGGGGAACTGATTTTAGACCACAATGACTATGTTATTTCGCTCAAAAAGCCCGAAGTTATCAAAGATATTGTGGCTTATTTGGAAGCCAATAACCTACAAGAAACTATTAAAAATAATTTTGATACAATCCCAGAAGAAGAATATACTCTTCCCAAAGATGAAGACAACCTCAACTATCTGTTAGGCTGGAGCCAAGGACTTTTAGAGTTCTATAAAAATGCTTTAGACAAGCAACTCAACGTTATATTTACCGTAGATCTTTAATTAATCATTAAACATTAATCATTAACAATGTTATCAGTATCCAATTTATCCGTACAATTCGGCAAGCGCATCCTCTTTGATGAGGTCAATGTAACCTTTACACAAGGCAACTGCTACGGCATCATCGGTGCCAATGGAGCAGGAAAATCTACCTTCCTAAAAATCCTTTCTGGCAAGCAAGAACCTACTTCGGGGCGTGTGATCCTTGAACCAGGCAAGCGTATGTCGGTACTCGAACAAGACCACTATGCCTATGACGACTACACTGTGCTCGACACCGTGATTATGGGCAACAAAGTCCTCTCCAAAGTCAAAAAAGAGATGGACGACCTCTATGCGGACTATTCCGATGAGCACGCCGAACGCATCGGTGAGCTACAAATCCAGTTCGATGAGATGAACGGCTGGAATGCCGAAAGCGATGCCGCTGCACTGCTCTCCAATTTGGGCATCTCTGAGGATATGCACTATACCCTAATGTCCGAAATGGACGGCAAGCTCAAGGTGCGGGTACTTTTGGCGCAAGCGCTCTTCGGTAACCCCGATGTACTCATTATGGACGAGCCTACGAACGACCTCGACTTCGAGACTATTAGCTGGCTGGAGAACTTTTTGGCAAATTACGACAATACGGTGATTGTCGTTTCTCACGACCGCCACTTCCTCGATGCCGTTTGTACTCATATTTCCGATATTGACTTCGGAAAAATCAACCATTATTCGGGTAACTATACTTTCTGGTACGAAAGTAGTCAGTTGGCAACTCGTCAGCGTGCGCAACAGAACAAAAAGGCGGAAGAGAAAGCCAAAGAGTTACAGGAATTTATTGCGCGCTTTAGTGCCAACGTGGCAAAATCGAAGCAGGCAACCTCTCGTAAGAAGATGTTGGAGAAACTCAATATCGAGGAAATCAAACCGTCCTCTCGTCGTTACCCTGCCATCATTTTCGAGCGTGACCGCGAGGCTGGCGACCAAATCCTACACGTGGAAAACCTCGCTGCCTCTATCGACGGACAGGTATTATTCCAAAATGTAGACATCAACCTTGCCAAAGACGACAAAGTAGCCGTGATTTCTAAGGATTCACGTGCCACCACTGCCTTTTATGAGATTCTCAACAGCAACCTCAAGCCCGATGCGGGTACCTTTGCGTGGGGTATTACCACCTCACAGTCTTACCTGCCCGTGGATAACTCTGATTTCTTCACCCAAGACCTTTCTTTAGTGGATTGGTTGCGCCAATGGGCAAAAACAGAGGAAGAGCGTGAGGAAGTATATGTACGAGGGTTCTTGGGTAAGATGCTTTTCAGTGGCGAGGAAGCCCTTAAAAACTGCAAAGTGCTCTCAGGAGGTGAGAAAGTACGCTGTATGCTCAGCCGTATGATGATGTTGCGTGCCAATGTGCTTATGCTCAACGAACCTACCAACCATTTGGATTTGGAGAGCATCACCGCCTTCAACAACTCGCTGAAAAACTTCAAAGGTACCGTGCTTTTTACCACTCACGACCACGAATTTTCACAAACTGTCGCCAATCGTATCATTGAGCTTACCCCCAATGGTATCATAGACCGCTATATGACCTTTGATGAGTATATGGATGACAAGAATATTCAGGAACTCCGCGAAAAAATGTACAAACAATGATTAATTATTAATGATTAATGGTTAATCACAGCACTTTGGCAAAGTTTATGGCACAAAAAGGTGATTAAAATGAGCTTTGCCAGAGTTTTTTTCAGCTAAAAACCAAAAAATAAAACCATATGGAACTAAATCAATTCATTTGGAACAACTATAAAGAGAGTAAAGAAGGGCAAGAAGTGATTAAGCTTTTTGAGGAAGGATATCTAGATGATATTCTTTCTAAATTTGCTGTTGATAAAAATAAGAATTTAGATTATTATCTAAATATCTTAATAGATATTATAGATTATGCAGAGATTCCTAATGAAATAGAGCTAAAAGACCTTTACTTATATATTTTAGAAGAAGGATTAAAAGGTTTTGATGATGAAAAAGAAGAAAAGTTTGATATTTTTTATCCTAAAGAATATGAATTTATCATTTCAGTTATTGAACCTTTATCATTAGCTTTATTTAATTTAAAAGAAGAAGAAATAGAAGCCCCCCTATATATTCCTTACTTCTTTTTTATGAATTTTTCTAAATTACAGAAAATAGCAGATACTTTTAATGTTGAACTACCAAAAGTTCCTCTAAGAAAAGACAAAAGAGAAAGGGCTTTGTACTACTTAGAATTTTGTAAACTTTGGAATGAATTTAGAAAACAAAATAACCTTACCATATTTGAACTATGTGCTTTCCTTTATGATTTTGCCCCTAAATTTATTGGGAAAGAAAAAGAAGAAATCTTGCCTAAACCTACTAATATTTGGTTATGTGGTGGAGCAAAAGATGATTATCCTTATTTAATAGAAGCCAAAGAAGAAACAACTTATTTTTGGCAAGGCAATCAAGATACTTTGAAAGGAGATATTATCCTTATGTATTGTCTTTCTCCCAAAAGCAGTATTGAATTTGTTTGTAGAGCTGTAAATGATGGTGTCCGAGACCCTTTTTTCCATTATTATGGAAGTATAACATTAGGGCATATCCAACATATTAAACCTATTACTCTTGCTGAAATAAAAACAGATGAGCATTTAAAGGGACTTCCAATTGTTCGAAAGAACTTTCAAGGAGTGAATGGTACAAGACTTCATAATGAGGACTATACTCGTATTTTAGAAATACTAGAACAAAAGGGAGAGGATATTTCTCGGTTACCTAAACTCTCGTCTGCCAACTTTACTCCTAATAAAGATTGCAAAAACGAACGAGAAGTAGAGGTTAAAATAGTAGAACCTTTTCTGAAAGACCTTAATTATTCAGAAAATGATTGGGTTCGACAGCTTCCTGTAAGAATGGGACGAGGAGAGCGCAATTTTCCTGATTATGTGTTCTTTGCTGAAACCCAAAAAGGTTATGAGAAAGGAAAAATGATATTAGAAACAAAGTTTTATATCAAATCTAATGCAGAACTAGAAGAAACTTTTCAGCAAGCACAATCGTATGCTCTTAGATTAAATGCCAATAGGATAGTTATATGCGATAAAGATTTCATTTGGATTTATACGAGGAAAAACAATAACTTTGACCGAACTAAGTATTTAAAATACAATTGGCAAGAAATGAATAATCCTGAAATTTTTAATACCGTTAAAAAGGAAATAGGTAAAGATTTTATAAGATAAATTCTAAAAATCCAAAATGTCTATAATTATAGAAAAAACTAAACGAGGAAAAACGACAAAGAATTAATCATATAAGAAAATGAAAATCATCGGAATTAGTGTACGCACTACCAATCAGAATGGACAAGCGATGCAAGACATCGGGAACCTTTGGCAACGCTTTTTTAGCGAGCAAATTTTGGCAAAAATACCCAATAAAGTAAGCGATTCCATTTACAGCATCTACACCGATTACCAAAAGGACTATACCGAGCCTTATACTTGTATCATAGGAGTGGAAGTTACCACGCTCAGCACGATTCCCGACGGCTTAGAGGGTAGGGAATTCCCTGAACAAACCTTTCAAAAGTTTGTAGCCAAGGGTGCAATGCCTCAAGCAGTAGGGGCAATGTGGCAACATATCTGGGATAACGACGCCACGCTCAATCGCACTTATATATATGACTATGAGCGCTACACTGAGAAGTCTCAGCAAGGAGATGCCTCCGAAGTAGATATTTTTATAGGTGTAAAGGATTAATAAGAAGTAGAAATGTCGCAAAATGAATGACTTCGAGCAATATATAAGGGAAACTGAACCCCATCGTCGTGAAAAAGGTGAGGCGTGGCAGACAGCTATTGGCTTGCAGGCGGTAGACGGATTGAAACCTTCGGATTATCTCGTGCAAACAGCTAAGCAACACATCGAGGGGGATATTACTATGGAGGAGGCTAAGCACCTCATTGATAGTTATTATCAGTCCAAGACAGTATGCCACGAGCAGGGAGAAGAACGCACTGAGGAAGCCGACAAAGTTTCGGCACGCATCACTGAATTGCTTACCGAGTCGGCTTTTAGCTTTTCCCCAGTGGCATATATAGGCATTCATCGCAAGTTGTTCACTGGTATTTACAAGTTTGCAGGCAAATTGCGCGACTACAATATTACTAAAAAGGAGTGGGTACTCGGTGGAGATACGGTTCTCTACGCCAGTGCACACAATTTGCGCGAGACTTTGGACTATGATTTCGAGCAAGAAAAGCGTTTTTCTTATCAAGGCTTGCCTGTGGAGGAAGCTATCAAGCACATAGTCAAATTTGTTTCAGGACTCTGGCAAATACACCCTTTTGGTGAGGGAAATACGCGTACAACGGCGGTTTTCACGATTCAATATCTGCGTACCTTTGGCTTTGCGATGAGCAATGAAGCCTTTGCCTATCATTCTTGGTATTTTCGTAATGCCTTAGTCCGTGCCAATTACAACAACCTTGCTAAAGGGATAACAGCAACTACTGAATACATAGAACGTTTCTTTAGAAACCTAATTTTAGGTGAGGAAAACGAGCTTAAAAATAGGTATTTATTAGTAGGGGATGAACTTCAAAGTGCAAAAGAGCAAATTCCAAAGGGCAAATTTTGCACTTTGAATTGCACTTTGGAGGAAATGGCAGTATTACAATACTTACAACAAAATCCTACCGCTACTCAAAAGATTATTGCTGAGCATATAGGAAAATCGGAACGCACCGTAAAGACTATTACAGCAAATCTGGTAGAAAAGGGACTTATCGAACGTAAAAATGGTAAGCGAAATGGCTTTTGGGAAGTAAAAACAAACAATTAATCTTAAAATAAGTATCATTATGAAAACAACTTTCAATTTTGAGCTTTTTAAAAAGCGTTTAAACCTATTTTTAGAAAAGATAAAAGACCTTGGTGGCGAGGTAGAACCTCTTACGATAGAAAAGCCCGCTACAGAGGAAGAAATCAAAGCCGTAGAGGAGCAATTAGGCTATATATTACCTCCTCATTTCCGCGAAGTACTCTTGGAGAACACCGCCCATTTGGATTTTTATTGGGATATTAATGATATTACGGATGAGGGTGACATTTCTCTACCTGATAAATTAGTTGAAATCTTTCGCGGACAGTTGCTTTTTGGATTGGATTTGCTTTTGGACTATGAGGACGATCGCAAAGGTTGGGTAAAAGAGGTATATCCCGATTACAATAACGAATATGATCGCGTTTGGCATAATAAAATGTCCTTTCACCAAGTAGGCAACGGCGATTATATCGCTATTGAGTTAGAGCCAGAGAACTATGGTAAGGTTGTGTATCTCAGTCACGATGGTAGTGAGAACCACGGGCTTTATATAGCCGATAACTTTAAGGAATTCCTGATGAACTACGCTGCTATCGGTTGTACAGGGGGTGAGGATTGGCAATGGGAGCCTTTTTATGCCAAAGGCAAAGGCTTAGACCCCACTTGTGAGAACGCCCAAGCGTGGTATAAGGTATTGGAGATAATACCTGAGGAATTAAGAAACAACAACAACTCGTAACTCTTAACTCATAACTCATAGATCTTAACTAAAATAAATGTTACCAGAAGAAGAAAACTACGCCGTTAGCAAATTTGAATCAATGCTCAAAGAGAATAATATCCTCTTTTTTGATGTGGATGAATTTGAAGAGATTGTAGAATATTACGTAGAATATGGGCGTATTAGTAAAGCCAAACGTGCCTTAGAGATT
This sequence comes from Capnocytophaga sp. oral taxon 326 str. F0382, assembly GCF_000318295.1. Lineage (NCBI taxonomy): Bacteria > Pseudomonadati > Bacteroidota > Flavobacteriia > Flavobacteriales > Flavobacteriaceae > Capnocytophaga > Capnocytophaga sp. oral taxon 326. The sequence goes on along the minus strand of NZ_KB291464.1, from coordinate 151,752 downwards.
GGATTATCGCAACACCCCGATGCGTCTTCACTGAAATTGCTAAACGCTGAGCAATTGGTGTTTGAAGATCGTTTGGAGGAAGCTTCAGAAATTCTCAATGAATTGCTTGTGCTTGAACCTATGAATGCCGAAGTACACGCACAGCAGGCTAATCTGTATTCTAAAATGAACAAACATCACCGTGCTATTGAGTTGTTGCAATACGCCCTCACTCTTACTGATGATGTTTCTAATATTTATGCCTTAATAGCAATGGAATACCTCTATATAGAGGATTATACCAATGCTAAAAACTATTTTATCAAATGTTTGGAACAAGACCCTCAGGACTATACAGCACTACAACAGTTAGTATTCTGTTATGAAGTTTTAGGTGATGTACAAGAAGCTACTTCTTTCTTAAATCATTACTTAGACCAAAATCCTTATTGTGAAGTCGCTTGGTATTATCTTGGCAGACTCTACTTGGCTATTGGTGATTACAAAAATGCTTTGCGTTGCCTCGATTTCGCTATTATCAGCGACGATACTTTCACGGGGGCTTATTTCGAGAAAGCTCGCGTGCTCGAAATGATGGAAGATTACGAAAAAGCTATCGAAAACTATAAGATTACTCTTACCTTAGACGATCCTTCAGCTTTAGCTTATTTACATATAGGTCGTTGCTATGAAAAAATGCATAATGATACTAAGGCAGAGGAGTATTATTTTAGAGCTACTCATGAAGATCCTCAATTAGACAAAGCGTGGATTACCTTAGCCGACTTTTATTACTTGCGCCATAACCACAGCAAAGCCCTGAAATATATTCAGAAAGTACTCACTTTTGAACCTAATGAGCCTTATTATTGGCGTCGCTATGCCGAATTGAATTATTTTGAATTCCAAAATCTTGAAGAAGCTGAATATGGCTATCGCAAGGCTGTACAAAATGGCGATTATTCTTATAATACGCTTATTGAATGGGTAGATTTGATGTTCCTCACTCAAAAATATGGAGATGCATTACCTATTGTAGCGGATATAGTACATATTTATCCACACGAACTCAACAATTATTTTCGTCTTTCCTTAGCTTATTATGGTGTAGGTGATGAGCATACAGCATTACAATATTACCAAATGGGCGTTACTAAAGCTCCCGAATGGCAGTCGTTTTTTGAACACAAATTCAACTTTAAAATACAATAGTTTATGGGGATAGTGCTCCGTCAATCGTTTAAGAATGTGGTGGCTACCTATTTAGGGTTTGCCATAGGGGCACTGAACACCCTTTTCTTGTTTACTTACTTCCTCTCCAAAGCTCAGTACGGATTAGTGAGTTATGTTACTTCCACTGCCACCATTCTGTCCCCTCTTATCGCCTTTGGGGTGAACAATACCTTGGTGCGTTACTATACCGCTTATCGAGATAAGAAAGAACAAGCGCAATTCAACCTGATGCTTTGCTTTTTGCCTTTGCTCATCATTGTGCCTGCCACCTTTGTCGGGATAATTGGGTATGAACAGATTGCACAATGGCTTTCGGCTAAAAACGAAGAAGTGCGCGATTACGTTTTTCTCATCTTCCTCACTTCCATAGCGATGGCTTACTTTGAAATTGCTTATGCGTGGACGCGTGTACAGCTAAAAACCGTCTTTGGCAATTTTCTTAAAGAGGTATTCCATAGGGTAGGGGTGATGCTCCTGTTATTAGCCATTTATTTGCAGCTCATCGACTTTTACCAACTGATATGGGGCGTATTTTGGGTCTATACCTTGCGTATGCTCCTAATGTTTGTTTTCGCTTTCTATGTACGCCGACCGCAATTTGCTTGGGGGTTACCTAAAAACAAGAAAGAAGTCCTTTTGTACAGCCTTTTTGTAATTTTATCGGGCTCGGTAGCTTCCGTATTGATGGATATTGATAAGTTTATGCTGAACCAATACTTGCCTATCGGTGAGATTGCCGTTTACAATGTAGCCATTTTTACAGCTACAGTGATTGCCATTCCGTATAGGAGTATGTACCAGATTGTAAGTCCGCTAACGGCACAATTTATGAATCAAAGCAAGCCAAAAGAGCTATCCGACCTGTATAAGCGCAGTACTGTGAACACTTATTTTGTGAGTATGGTGATTTGTGTGCTTATCATCGTCAACGCCCAGCAGTGTTACGCTCTTCTGCCCGATAAGGATTACAGCACAGGACTCACGGTGCTTGTCATCATATCGGTAGTAAAGCTATCGGACGCCTTAGTAGGCTTCAACAATGCGGTATTGCTCAATTCACCTTACTATCGCACCGTACTGTTTTTGGGTGTTTTTTTGGTCATAGGCACTGTTTTAATGAATATGTGGCTCATACCGCTTTACGGCATCAATGGGGCGGGATTAGCGACCCTAATTGCTTTTAGTTCGTATAACCTACTCAAGTCGGTTTTTGTGTATCGCAAATACAACTTACAGCCTTTTTATAAAGAAACGTTACAGACCACCCTCTTTGGTATCGTAGCCATAGGAGGTTTCTTCTTTTGGGACTTTCCGTTTCACCCTCTTGTAAATATCAGCTTAAAATCATTGTTTGTAGGAGTCTTTTGGTTATGGGCACTTATCAAATTTCATTTGTCAGAAGAACTATTAAAAATACTTAAATAAATATGCATCCACGTATCAAAAACATTCTTGAAAATTACACTTATCCTATTATCAAATCTATTACTTACCCTAATGGTGATATGCTTGTTTTAGAAGGACAATGGATTAAAGAGAAGTATCACCTAAGAATTTTGTGTAAATCGTCCTTAGATAGTTATTTTTCTTATAACGAAGAGGATTATGTCTCTAATCTCTATCCGAAAATTATGGTAGAGAATGCCCAATATAAAATTTATGGAGGTGAATGTAGTTGGGAAGGAGATGGTTTTATTTACATTATCAATAAAGAAAAAGGGAAACTTTTATGGTTTTTGTTTTTGGATAATAGCGAGTATTTTAAGGAAGCCTATTTTGAGGACACAAACTATATAATCGTTCGTTCTGAACTTGGCTTACAACTAAGAATTCCTATTAATAAACCTGAAGAACTAAGTGTAATAAAATGACTTTAGAAGAGATAAAAGCAATTGTCTATTACATTCAAGGCTTACAAGCCCTTTGGAAAGAAGGCTATAATGCTAAAAAAGTAGGGGATTATACTTCCAATTTTATATGCAAAGACTTCAGAGACTATAATACCACAAATGAGCTGTGGGAGGTTATCAATGAGTTACGGCTTATGGGAGAAGGAGAAGAATGGGAAAAAACTAAAGAAGAAGTAGAGGCTCTCATTCAAGAGAAATTAGGAATTAGTATTTGCGAACCTATCAGTATACTTTCTTACACAACTAACTTGTTTATAAAGCAACTTACCAATGATTTCTCAACCGATTCACTAGTTTTATCATTTATTGAACAGACAAAAGAGCTTATTACTTATCAAGAATATACTTTAGCATTGGAAAACTTACTGAAAAGTCTTTTGGAAAAATGTATTTCTATTCCAAGAGATACTTTGGCTATTATTGATGTAGTAGATGATTCTTATATTAAGAGATTACAGGCTTCATTATGGGGAGTGTAAAACGAAAATTTTTCTAATTATTTTTGATACTTCTTTGTGAAATTATTATCTTTGCAGAAAAATATTTTTTTATGAAAGAAAAAAGGAATGTCAAACAAAAAATTAATTTATTTATAGGTTCTATTGGAGCCTTTATAGGAGTAATGGTATTTATAGCCTATATTCCTCAAATTATAGCAAACTTAGAGGGGCATAAAGCGCAACCTTGGCAACCATTGTTTGCAGCAGGGTCTTGTCTTATCTGGGTGGTGTATGGCTGGACAAAAGAACCTAAGCCAGATTATATTCTCATTATTCCCAATTTTGTAGGAGTGGTTTTAGGATTTTTAACTTTTATTACTTCTCTTTAAATACATTGAGTTATAGGATATATTTCAATTAAAACAAAGAAAGTAAAATATAAATAAATCCATCAATAAAAAACTATCGTTTTTCTTTGGTGGATTATTCTTTTTTTATACCTTTGTCATTCGTTTGTTAAATAGCAAATAACTTTTTAAACTTACCAAAATATTATGTCTAAAGAATTAGAAAATGTAATGACCAATCACTTTGAAAAAAAACACCTTATCGCTTTGATATGTATAGTGATTGTAACTACTGTAGTGTGGAATTTGCCTACTGAGGTGTTTCATATTAGCGGACTAACGGTGATACATCAGCGAATTATCGCTATTTTTGTGTTTGCCACTCTTATGTGGATTAGTGAGGCTATCCCTTCGTGGGCTACTTCGCTGGGTATCATTACCCTAATGTGTTTAACGGTTTCTAACCACAGTCTGTTCTTCTTTAAAGGAGAAGAGAACGAGATTTTCGGAAAACTGCTCAGCAGTAAAGAGATTATGGCTACCTTTGCCAACCCTGTAATTATACTCTTTTTAGGTGGTTTTTTCTTGGCTATTGCCGCCACCAAATCGGGGTTAGACGTCTTGCTTGCCAAAAATTTGATACGTCCGTTCGGAAATAAAAGCGAGAATGTGCTATTGGGTTTCTTGCTCATTACGGGTATTTTCTCAATGTTTGTGAGTAATACCGCTACGGCAGCTATGATGCTCACTTTCCTTACTCCTGTTTTTGCAGCATTGCCTGCAAGTGGTAAAGGACGTACCGCGCTCACAATGAGTATCCCGATTGCCGCTAACTTAGGCGGTATGGCTACCCCTATCGGCACACCTCCTAACGCTATTGCTCTGCAAGCTCTTAACGACCCTAAAGGACTGAATATGGGCGTTGATTTCGGCGAATGGATGTCGTTTATGTTCCCATTGGTACTTTTGTTACTCTTCATCTCGTGGCGACTTATATTAAAATTCTTTCCTTTTACTCAAAAGACAATTAACTTACACATTCTAGGAAAAGTACATCGTGGTTGGCGTATGTGGGTAGTTAGTGGCACTTTTATCATTACCATTCTTTTATGGCTACTCCCCAGTGAACTAACAGGCATTGATGCCAATACCGTTGCCTTAGTACCAATGGGTATTTTTGCAGCAACAGGCGTGATTACTGCTAAAGACCTACAGTCCATCAATTGGAGCGTTATCTGGATGGTAGCGGGAGGTTTCGCTTTAGGTTTAGGTATCAATGAATCGGGCTTAGCCGAACTTGCTATTGATACCATACCCTTTGGGTCGTGGTCGCCTATAATAGTATTGATTGCATCGGGACTTATTTGTTATCTTCTCAGCAACTTTATTTCCAATACTGCTGCGGCAGCCTTATTAATTCCTATTTTGGTAACTATTTGTCAAGGAATGGGAGAAAACCTAAGCGCAATAGGGGGTACCTCTACAGTGCTTATTGGGATAGCTTTGGCAGCATCATCAGCGATGTGCTTACCTATTTCTACTCCTCCAAATGCCATTGCGTACTCTACAGGCTTAGTAAAACAAAACGATATGCTAAAAATGGGGCTTATCGTAGGGCTTATCAGTATGGTGATAGGATACCTTGTTTTGTATGTTGTAGGAGAAACACATCTCTTAGGATAATATGAAAAACATCATCATAACAGGTACCAGCAGAGGTATAGGCTTTGCGCTAGTACAACAGTTGGCTGCGGAAGGGCATAACATTTTAGCCCTTTCGCGGCATACTGCTACTATAGAGGCACTCAATTTGCCTAATGTACATTGTTTCTCTTTTGATATTACAAAAACAGAAGACCTACAAACGGTAGTCACCTATTTGCAACAATGGCAGTGCGTGGATATACTCATTCATAACGCAGGAAAACTCATCAACAAACCCTTTGAACAACTTACTGAAACTGACTTTTTAGAAGTGTATAAGGTGAATGTGTTCGGAGTGGCACAACTCACTCAGAAAGTATTGCCTTTTATGAGGAATGGCTCGCACGTGGTAAGTATCAGCAGTATGGGAGGCATACAAGGGAGTTTGAAGTTTGGCGGTTTGGCAGCGTATAGTTCCTCTAAAGGTGCTCTTATTACCTTATCGGAGCTCTTAGCCGAAGAATATAAAGAACGTGGAATTATTTTCAATACCTTAGCCTTAGGAGCCGTACAGACCGAGATGCTCGCTGAAGCTTTCCCTAACTACCAAGCCAATATCACTCCTAAACAAATGGCGCGCTACATCGCCGATTTTGCTTTGAATGGAGGAGAGGTATTTAATGGAAAGGTATTACAAGTAGCCAATACAACACCTTAAAACACTAACGAGTAAAGAATAAAAACTAATATTTAATAATATGTATATCATTATTTTAACGTATCAAAAAGACCTTTCAGAGGTTGAAAAACATTTAGAAGCACATCGCGCTTATTTAGATAAGCATTATGCTTCAGGACATTTTATCGCTTCAGGAGCACAAGTACCCCGTGTAGGTGGTATAATTTTGTGCAAGGCAGGTAGTAGGGGAGAGGTAGAAGCTATCATTGCCCAAGACCCTTTTTATCAGCACCAAATAGCAACCTACCAGGTCATTGACTTTACTCCTACCAAATTCTCTGAGGAGTTCGGTAAGGTACTCTCTTAAAACCATAATTAACAAGTGAAAATTATTTTTCTAACAGCCCTTACTTTCTCAATCTTAATACTCCTGCTTTATTACCTAATTCAGCAGTCTAAAAAGCCTTCGGGTTTTGTAGGTGTAATAATGATGAAACTTTTTAATCGTGTTTATATACCAATGGTACAATGGGCATTAGGATTTTATAAACCGTCAGAAGCTCCACGAAAAATATTAGATATAGGAGTAGGAAATGGCAAATCAACTGTCCTGCTCACTGAATATTTCCCTCATAGTGAAGTTTGGGGAATTGAAATATCCGAAATCGCTATTAAGGAAGCAAAGAAGCTTGATACAAGGGCTATCTTTCAGTTAGAGGACATTCGGCATACCTCATTTGGTGATAAAACTTTTGATTTGATAACTGCTTTTCAAACACACTTTCATTGGCAAGACCTCAAAGAGGCTTTTTTGGAAGTCAAACGTATACTTTCAGACAAAGGCATTTTTCTCATTGCTTGTGAATATGCAAAGATTAGTTATTACCTTCCTAAGCTAAAAAGAACAGAAGATTTTAGTCAATTTTTAAACTCAGTAGGACTATCCTTAATACAAGAAGAAAGAATGCAAGGTTGGGTGTTTTACAAGTTAATAACAACTGAATATAAGTAACTTATAATAAAAATATAAACCTTTTATTTAATATATATTTTATAAAGTATCTATTTACTATGTATATAAATGTGAAAATAATCTAATAATCAGTATATTAACCATCAATTTAAACAAAAGTAACAAGCATTTATTACGCTTACTAATGCTTTCGTTTTTGTTATAATACTTATACTTTAACTTTAAAATGTTTTAATAAAATATTAATAACCAATATTTTAATATAATAATTATATATGAGTAAAAATATAGTCTCTACTACCAAGAGGAAACGCAAGGCAAATCGCTCCAAAAAGGTAGGTTTGCCTGCCGGTAGTCTGGTGTATTTCGGTAATAAAGAGAAGCCTCTCAATATAGAAGTCTTTGCCTATAACGAGCATTCTTGTGAGGTAAAGAAAGTTTCTTCGGCTGAGGAAGCCCTTAAATTTATAATCGATAGCCGTATCACGTGGGTGAATGTAAACGGCTTAAACAATATCGAGGAAGTAAAAAAGTTAGGTGCTTATACTCATTTAGATAACCTATTTTTGGAAGACGTACTCGATACCGAACACCGACCTAAAGTAGAAATCCTCGATGAACATATTCTTGTGATCATTAAAATGCTGTACTACGGCAAAGATAAGCAACTCATTTCAGAGCACTTAGCATTATTATGGGGCACAAACTACCTCATCACTTTTCAAGAAAGTGAAGACGAAGACGTGTTTGACCCTGTACGCAAACGTTTGCAAAACGCCGATAGTAGTCTACGCAAACGCCCCGCTGACTATTTGCTATTCGGACTCTTAGATGCTATTGTAGACAACTATTTTGTGATTTTGGATAAAGTAAGCGATAAGATTGAAACCATTGAAGATGATATTATTATTCACCCTCGTGAAGATATGATTTCCGAAATCCAGTTGCTGAGAAAGAGTGCTATCTTTTTGCAAAAATCAATTACGCCCTCGCGTGAGGTAGTAAACAAGATAGAGAAAACCCCTCATCATCTTATCGACATCGATACTAAGCATTATTTCCGTGACCTCCACGACCACACGGTGCAAATTGTAGAGACTCTAAGCACTTACCGCGATATTCTATGGGGACTTACTGACACCTATATGGGGGCAATGAGTAACAAGATGAACAACATTATGCGCTTGCTCACCCTTATTTCTACTATCTTTATTCCGCTCACTTTTATTGTGGGGGAATACGGTATGAATTTCAAGTATATGCCTGAATTAGAAGTATGGTGGGCATATCCGTTAGTATGGTTGGTGATGATAGGTATTTCAGTAACAATGATTTTCTACTTCAAACGCAAAAAATGGCTTTGACTTTCATAAAAATGCACTATCTTTGCGCGCTATGAATTTGTTAGACGAGAATGTACAACGCTTTATCAGGGAATACGAGGGGACAACTACAACATTGCTCCTCAAGAAACCTGTGTTCAATGGTATTTCTAACAAAGAATTAGCACAACAGATTGAAGGCAGACGTACAGCAGCTAAAAAACTTCCTTTTTTGCTTACTGCGGAAGGTATATTGTTCCCTCCAACACTTAATTTAGAGCAAACCTCCTCCGATATGACCGCTCAGTACAAGGCACAAGACTTGCACGGAGAACGGTTTTTAGACCTTACTTGTGGATTCGGTATTGATGCATTTTTTCTTTCAGAGAAGTTTAAAGAAGTTACGTTGGTAGAACAAAATAAGGAACTTCTCAGTAAAGTAGAACATAATTGGCAGGTTCTAGGACGCAAGGCCACATTTATAAATGGAAGCGCAGAAGTTTTTTTGAAAGCAACAACAGCACATTACAACCTTATTTATCTCGATCCTGCCCGTAGAGACGCACTCAAACAAAAGAAGTTTCTCTTAGAAGACCTCTCACCTAATATCTTAGAGTTACAGTCCGTACTATTGCAGAAAGCAGATAAAGTACTTACCAAACTTTCACCTATGATAGACATTAGTTATCTGTTGCATACGCTACCCAAGATAACACATATTCATTTGGTAGCCTTGCACAATGAAGTAAAGGAGGTATTGGTAGTACAAGAACCTAAAAAAGAAACGCAAGTACAAATACATTGTGTGAATTTGGAGACTGAAGAGCCTATTTTGCAATTTGCAGAAGAAGTGTTGCATAGTTCTCAAGTGGTGTATAGTGCGCCTAAAAAGTACTTGTATATTCCTAATAATGCTTTGTTGAAATCAGGAGCATTTAACTATATAGCGCAGTATTTTGAGGTAGAGAAGTTGGACGTAAATACTCATCTATACACTTCCGAGCAACTAAAAAAGCCCTTTGCCGGACGTGTTTTGCAGGTAACTCCTATCAATCTTAAAGAGTTAAAAAAAGGTAGTAAATATTGTATTCTCTCTAAAAACTATCCGTTATCGGTAGCAGAAATTAAAAAGAAATACCGTATCGTGGAAGGTGGTAATGAATATCTTATCTTTACCCGTTCCGTTGAGGGGTTGGTCGTACTTTTAGGGAAGGTAATCGAGTGAGAAAGTTTTTTCTTTTGAGGTAAAAATGCTTAGTAAACAATAGTTGTACACTGGGAGTAATCAAGCGAATAGGTTTGCTATCTGTAGGATAAACTGACTTGTTATTAAAAATTCCCGATAAGGCTACAGTCCAATCATCTTTCAGATATACAAACGAAAAGCGTGTCACAGAAGTAGGATAAACCTTAATATTCAGCTGTTGCAGTATGTCCATTTGGTTACCGAAATTCAATCCACCGATAAACGCCCCTGTAAGTAACCAGTGTTTGCCAGCTACCCACGAATAGTCATAGCCCACGTGAAAACCTATTTGGAAATTCTCAAAATCCTCGCTACTCACATTCTCTGTTTTAGCATCAGGCTCTATGCGATGCCAATAGAAACCACTGCCAAAAAGCAAACTCCCCGCCGATTTCACTTGGCATTCACTTTGCTCAAAGGCAGCTCGTGCCGAAAACTTGTCTGCACGCCATACGTAAGTGCTTTCTACACCTATTTGCTGGGTAGAAAGGGTAGGGAAGAGGGTGTAATTCCCTTTACCTCTATCGATATAAAATCCTGTATAGTCTTGATAATAAGCATCTATAAGTATGCGTTTACCGTATTTATGTGCTTGTATATCAATACTGCGAGTTTTTAGGTTTGTTTCATTTTTTAGTCGGAATAAGTTCTGTGCATAAAGTACGTTAAGCCCTAATATCTTGCGCAAACCTATTCCAACTCCTAAACTAAATGGGTAGTTGGGTGAATAAGCCTCTTTCCCTTGCGTAAGTATGAGCATTTTAGTAGGCGTATATGCTCTGAGCCATATTTCTTGCGGATAAGGTTGAATGTAGGTAGTATCGCGCTCTTGTGCAAAGAACGAAAGGCAACCTCCCCACAAAAAAATCAATAATAAGGCTCGTAAATTCATTATAATATATAAAAACGGGTGCAAAAGTAATACATTTTTAGTAACTATGAAAATCATACTCAAATACTTTTCCTCACTTAGTGAGTTGCAACAACAACAATTTGCAGAGCTCAAACCGCTATACGAAAAGTGGAATGCTCAAATAAACGTCATCTCTCGCAAAGATATAGACGATTTCTACGAGCGACACGTGTTGCATAGTTTGGCAATAGCTAAGCGCATTCAGTTCGTTGATGGCACAGTACTATTAGATGTCGGTACTGGTGGAGGCTTTCCTGGCATACCTTTGGCTATAATGTTCCCTAACTGTCAGTTTACATTGGTCGATTCTATCGGAAAGAAAATAAAAGTAGTACAAGAAGTAGTAAAAGTTTTAAGGCTCACCAATGTAAGGGCTATGCAGATAAGAGCCGAAGAACTAAAAGATACTTACGACTTTGTAGTAAGTCGCGCCGTTACTCAAATGAAGGACTTTGTACCTTGGGTAAAAGGAAAGTTCAAGAAGACTTCTAAAAACGACCTCCCCAATGGTATTCTTTACTTAAAAGGTGGTGACCTTACTGAGGAGTTAGCTCCTTTCCCTAAGGCAGAACTGACTGATATCAGTAGTTATTACGAAGAACCTTTCTTCGAGACTAAGAAAATAGTGTATTTACCTTTTTAAGCCCCTATTATAAAGATTGTAGGTCGTTTTTGTATATCAATATTTACTTTTCTCCAAAGATGTATTGGGAGTGTTTTTATTTCTTCAGTAGGAAGTGTAATATCACAAGCTATACATAAAAGAGTATCAGCTTGTAAGTTATCCATAAGGTCATTAAACATTTGTTGGTTACGATAAGGAGTTTCTATAAATAGTTGAGACTGTCCTTCACTTGCTTTGCGTTCTAGGGCTTTCAGTATTTTCTTGCGTTCTTGCTTATCAATAGGTAAATAGCCATTGAAAGCAAAATTTTGTCCATTGAGTCCGCTTGCCATCATTGCTAATAAAAGTGAAGAAGGACCTACTAAGGGGATAACCTTTAATCCTCTTTGATGAGCTATACGCACTATATCAGCACCAGGATCGGCAATACCAGGACAACCAGCTTCCGAGATAATACCTATAGAATTTCCTTCCATACAAGGAGTGAGAAAGTTACTAAAATCACTATTACGCTGGTGCTTATCAATTACAGCAATTTGTAAATCAGCTTGTTTTTTATCTGGTACCATCAATTTGATAAACTTTCTTGCTGATTTTTCATTTTCTACTACAAAATAAGTAAGTGAACGTAGTATATTGCTCACTTGTGCTGGTAATATATCAAGAGCGCTATCTCCTAACAAATTAGGGATTAAGTATATATTTCCTTTTGTTTGTTCCATTTATCTGTTATAAAATTTGCTAAAAATTCCTTTCCAACGATATTGCCTCACCCATTTACCTTCTTCTGCAGAGAGTAAGTAGAGTTGTTTTTCTTGTTTTGCTTTGTAAAAACCTTTGCAATAATCTAAGAAGAGTTTGCCACTACGTTTCTTTACAGCTAATTTTATTGCAGCAAGTAATGTAAGAAGTACACCATATCGCATACGATAAAATACACTTCCTTGTAAATAACGGGCATTGCTTTTATAACCTGCCCCTGTAGGACGAAGATGTTTTACGTGAAGAGTTTCATCAGTTTGTACTATCCATCCGTGATAACGTGCTAACAACTCATCAGCTGTATCCCACCCCATTGCCATTTTTAATCCTCCTATGGCTTTAAAACACGCTTTCCGATATGATTTTACAGCACCTCTCAAATGGTCTTTATTTGTCAGATTTTCAAGTACCCATAAGCCATTTTTCTCAATATAACAAAAGCCTCCAAACATTCCTAACTGAGGATTTTTGCTATATTCTTGCTTCATTACTTCAAGATAATTATTGGGAAAAATAAGGTCAGCATCAAATTTACAAATCACTTCTATGTCTTCTTTTAGATAAGGAAGTCCATAGTTAAAAGTTTGTACAACTTTAGCTCCAGGTAAGTGTTCTCCTTTTTCACCACGTTGTACTAATTGCACTATAGGATACTTAGAAGCAATGTAATTTACTACCTCAGCAGTGTTATCAGTAGAACCATCATCTACTACTATAATTTGAAAAGGAGGATAAGTTTGATTGAGCAGAGAATGCAGTGTAGTACCAATGCTTTCTGCCTCGTTATAAGCAGGGATAACAATTCCGATATTCATTTTACTTAGCACTATCGGTTTCTATAAGTCCGTCTTTTAATCGGATAATACGCTTAGCATACCGTGCAATATCTTCCTCGTGAGTAACCAAGATAACGGTATTTCCTTTTTGGTAGATTTCGTCAAAAAGGTTCATTATTTCATAAGAAGTTTTAGAGTCGAGATTTCCTGTAGGTTCATCTGCTAAAATAATAGAAGGGTGATTTACCAAAGCACGTGCGACAGCCACTCTTTGCCGTTGCCCTCCTGATAACTCATTAGGTTTGTGAAGCATACGATTGTCTAAGCCTACTAATTTCAATACTTCTTTAGCACGCTCGTGTCGTTTTTCTTTCTTAACACCAGCGTATACCATTGGGAGAGCCACATTATCTAAAGCTGTAGTACGTGGCATCAAATTAAAAGTTTGAAATACGAAACCTATTTCTTTATTACGTATATCAGCTAACTCTGAATCACTCATCTTGCTCACATCCTTTCCGTTTAAGATATATTCACCAGAAGTGGGAGTATCTAAGCAGCCTAAGATATTCATTAAGGTAGATTTGCCTGATCCTGATGGTCCCATTAGAGCAACATACTCTCCTTTTTCTATGGAAAGATTGATACCTTTTAGTACGTGTAGTATTTCAGAACCTAATCTAAAATCGCGTTTGATATTTTTAATTTCTAATAAACTCATCTTTTCCTTACTGAATTTTTTGATTTAAAAAATCTAACAACTTTCCAAAAGCTTTTCCACGGTGACTGATACGATTTTTTTCGTCTTGAGTGAGTTCAGCAAAAGTTTTATCAGAGTTTTCAGGAATAAATATAGGGTCATATCCAAAACCATTAGTTCCTATAGGAGTTGTGCTTATATTTCCTTTTGCAATACCCTCAAAAGTATATACAACACCTTCTAAGCACAAGGCTATAACAGTTTTAAATTGAGCTTCTCGACAAGAGATTCCCTCCATATTTTTCAAAAGCAATTGTACATTATCCACATCGCTTTTGTGTTCACCTGCATAACGTGCTGAATATACCCCTGGAGCATTATTTAATGCTTGGACTTCTAACCCTGTATCATCAGCAAAAACATTACAGTGATACTGTTTTTGAACGTATTGTGCTATTAGTAAGGCATTGTCCTCAATGGTAGTAGCTGTTTCAGGAATATCCTCATTACAGCTAATGTCATCCAAACTCAACAATTGAATGTTTGGAGGTAAAAGGGCTTGTATTTCCCTTAATTTATGCTGGTTATGGGTAGCAAATACTAATTTCACAACTAAAACTATTCCTTTTCTTCTGTATTTTCTTGAGCTGTTTCAGCTAATTGTGTTTTTTGTAAATGTTTCAGTTCTCGAAGTTTATTTTCCCACGTTTTAAGAGCCTCTTTTTGATTATTGATGTTCTTAATCACATCACGTACCAATGGATTCTTTTCATCAATATTACCAAAGAAAGCTAAATTATTTTCCAATTGTAATACTTCCGATTTGAGTTCCTCAATACGACGTTTTACAAAAATCACCTCATTGTTGAGAGAATTCTCATTATCATCATTGATAAGTCGTTCCAATTTATTGTTGTACTTAATAATCTCAATTTCTTGTTTATCAAAATTGAGTTTTTTGTACAATGCATCGATTATTTTGTGGAATTTGATATCGATAGTTCTCTTAGAATGATGAGTAGTTCCTAAAGCATTCCATTCATTCACAAAATTTTGTAAGGTTTCTATTTCCCTATCTCTATCAGTGCTTAATTGGTATTCTTTCAGTTTGTCCAAGAAAGCTTTCTTTTGCTCAAGAGCATTATTTTCTTTATTCTTAGAATGTTGGATTGCTTCTGCCAAACGAGTAAAATAGGTGTCACAAGCCTTTTTGAACTCTTTCCAAATTTTTTCGGTATTTCTAAGAGGTACACTTCCTATTTCTTTCCACTCTTTCTGAATATTTTTCATCAATTCAGTAGTAGTTTCCCAGTCAGTGCTATTTTGGTTTGCTTTAGCTATTTCTACTAAAGCTAATTTTTTGGTTAAATTTTCTTGTTGTTCTTTTTTAAGAATTTTGTAGAACTGGTTTTTCTTTTTGTTGAAGCTTCGCAAAGCTACATTAAAAGCTTTCCATACTTCATCAGCTTGTTGCAAAGGTACTTTTCCTACATTTAGGAAGTTTTGGCGCAATTCTTCTACTTGTTTAGAGAGTTGCTTCCAAGCATTATGTGTAGTAGGTTCTTTTTCTCCCAATTTTTTAATACGTTCAATAATGCTTTGTTTTTTCACAGCATTTTCCTCATATATTTTATCTAAATTTTTGAGGTAATATTGGCGTTTGTCGTGTATTTTTTTTGTCAGTTCGCTGAAACGTTGCCATATACTCTCGCGGTGTTCTTTATCCACGGGGCCTATTTCTTCCTTCCAAATACGATGTAGCACTTGTAGCTCACGTGAGGCAAGTAGCGCATCTACATCATCTTGAGCGAGAGCTTCAGCTCGTTGAATGATTTTTAATTTTTCTTCCAAATTGCGTTTGAAGTCAATATCACGTAAATCTTTACTTAGGTGGATATAGTCATAGAAATTTTCTACGTGGTGGTGGTAGGTATTCCACAAGTCTTCATAATCGGCATTAGAAACAGCTCCTGCTTTGCGCCAGCGTTCTTGCAATTGCTGGAATTGTTTAAAAGTTGTGCCTATGTGTTCCTCTGTATTGATAAGGTTCTTTAGCTCTTCTATAATTTCTCGGCGCTTAACAAGGTTTTCCTTATGAGTTTTTTCCATTTCCTTGTAGTACTGATTGCGCTTTTCACGATAGTTATTGAAAGCTGTATAGAACTCCTTATAGATAGGAATTTCATAAGAAAAGTTATGAGGTTCACCTCCATCGGCAATAAACTCTTCTCTTTTCTCTTCTACCAGCGCATCGTACTTTTTATCAAATTCATAGCGGATAGCATCCACTTGTTTTTTAATAGCTTGAGTTTTCTCGGTAAGGAGCAGTTCTTTCAACTCTTTAGTCAATTCACTAAGAGACATTGCTTCATAATTTACAAATGAAGCTTCTTCTAAACGATTGTCCTCTATGGCTAATGTGTTTTTTTCCTCTGACATATCTAAGATTTAAATACAACTATTGTTTAAAAACGCTACTAAATTACAACAATATTTTGAAATACCTACTTTTTTTTGGAAATATTTTTACTTTTAATCTCTACAATAAACATAAGTAGCTTATTATCAGTATTTATTAAGGGAGATTTCTTTAAGATTCTCTATAAAAAAATCTACTTCTTCTATTGTATTAAATGCTGAAAATGAGAAGCGCAACGAAGGATATTGTAGTGCTTCTTTTGGCATAAAAGCCGATAATACGTGTGAAACTTGTACGCTACCACTTTGACAAGCACTTCCTTTTGAGCAGGCAATACCTTTTAGATCTAACTGAAAAAGCAAAGTGTTATCTTGCTGTTGTAATGTAGGAAAGCCTACATTCACTATAGCATAACTACTTTCCTCTAAACTCTCTGATGTCCCGTTGAATACTATCTCAGGAAAATGATGTTTGAGTTGATGTATAAAATATTGTTTCAAGTTTTTGAGTTTTTCAGTATTCTCTTCTAAATTCTTATAACACAAGCTAAAAGCTACTTCCATACCTGCTATATTATGTACAGCTTCTGTACCTGCGCGCAAACCTTTTTCTTGTTCTCCTCCAATAATACTGCCGTGTAAAGCTATACCTTTTCTGATAAAAGCAAAACCCACTCCTTTAGGTCCGTGAAACTTATGAGCTGAAGCTGTGATAAAATCTATAGGAATCTCTTGTAAGTTAATAGGATAATGTCCTACAGATTGTACTGTGTCGGAATGAAAATACGCTCCTTTTTCTTTGCAAAGTGTACCTACTTCTTTCAAAGGTAAAATGTTTCCTATCTCATTATTTAGATGCATCAAACTTACTAATACCTTTTTTTCAGTATATTGATCAAGTAAGTTCTTTAAATGTTGAAGATCTATATCTCCTCTTTCCGTAAGATTCACATAAACTATTTGTATAGGATATTCCTTAGCTAATACTTCCAATGTATGTAGTACAGCGTGATGTTCTATAAGTGAAGAAATAACTACTTGTACGCCTAAATCACGTACGCAACTGTGGAGAATAAAATTATCAGCTTCAGTACCCCCTGAAGTAAAAATAATTTCAGAGGGTAAAGCATTTAGTTCTTTTGCTATTTGCTTGCGACTGTATTCAATAAGTGATTTTGCAGCACGCCCCAAGGCGTGAGTAGATGATGGATTACCATAAGTATTATTCAATACTTCTGTTATTTTTTCTACAACCTCAGGATAAAGGGAAGTAGTAGCCGCATTATCAAAATAGACTTTCATAGTTTTTGAAGGAGAAATTGTTATGCTTTGTTGGAAGTAGTATTATTCCTGTTGTTATTATTATTTTTGCGATAATTTTTATTGCGGTTGTTGTTATTTTTATTTCCTAATCCTTTTTTCTGTTTAGAAAGGAAAAGTCCTACTATAAAAGCTAATATAGCGACTGTAAAAGCACACCAGCAAGCTTCATTACACATAAAAGAAGCGTTAAATAATGGAGCTATTAACAAGCCCGCAAATACGTATTTAGAAACATCTAACAAAAAATCTGAAATTCTTTTTTTCATTCTTTATTTTTAAAATTTTCGGCAAAGATACAACTTTTTATCAAAATGGAAATAATAGTGGTAAAACAAATACCATTACAATCCCCATAATAATTTGTAACGGTAAGCCTACTTTTACATAATCGGAAAATGTATAACGTCCTGCTGACATTACTAAAGCATTGGGTGGAGTAGAAAATGGTGAAGCAAAACACATACTCGCTCCTACAGCTACTGCAAACATAAATGCTTGAGGTTGTAAACCTAATGATAAAGCTGTTTTCATAGCAATAGGTGCTAAAAGAACTGCTGTGGCTGTATTACTAATAAACATCGTCATTAATGAAGTGGTGAAATATACCCCTGCTAATAGTATATATGGACTTTTATCGCCTAAACTTCCTACTAATGCATTAGACACTAAAGCAGATACTCCTGTTTTTTCTAAGGCTAATGCCATTGGCAACATACCTGCTATAAGCACAATACTCTCCCAGTTAATTGTTTTGTAAGCTGCTTCTATATTGCGTAAAGCTCCTGAAATAACCATTAAAAGAGAGGCTATAAGCACAGCTGTTACAGGAGCTATAGGAATAAAATCGAACATCATCGCTACTACCATTGCTACCATTATCAAGGCTGCTATAGGAGCTTTATGAGTGAGGGTTACTTTCGATGCCTCGGCAAGAGGTTGACCTAATACTACTAACTGACTTCTTTCGGCATCTAACTTGGCTATATGATCCCAAGTCCCTTGTACTAATAATATATCACCTGCGTGCATCTTTTCATCTTTCAAGTTCTGTAAAATATAGGTATCCTTACGTTGAATACCTAAGATATTAAGCCCATAGTGCTCACGCAGTTTGCTATCACTAATACGAGTATTTACTAATTTAGAAGCAGGCATTATCAACACTTCAGCTATCCCTATATCGTGAAAGTGTAATTCATTAGGTAAGCGTTGTTCAGGATGGTGTGTATCAAGGAAGTTCAAATGATTTTCGGTATTCATTTGTTCAATTGACTCAAAATCACCTCGTAAATAAAGAATATCTCCTTCATAAATTACAGTATCAGCATTTACAACCTCCTGATTACCTGTTTTAAAGAAAGGGTTATTAGAAGTAGGCTTACGCCTAATTTCTAGTACTGAAATATGATAACGTTGTGAAAGGTTTATTTCTTTAAGTGTCTTTCCTTTGAATAAAGTGTTTTCGCTTACCAATACGCGATATAAGTTCTTAGATAATTGATATTCACCTACTAAGTCACTCAGTGATTTTCCTCCCTTGCCTTTGTCACTTCCTCCTTCTCCTTTTTTAGTTAAAAAGATTTTAGTAATAGGTATCAATATTAACATCCCTACTAATAAACATATCAATCCTACAGGGGTGAATGAGAAAAAAGTGAGTTTGTCATAGCCATTTTTCACTAACTCTCCATCGATTACTAAGTTAGGAGGTGTACCGATAAGCGTCATCATACCGCCCATACTACTTGCAAAAGCCATAGGCATCAGCAACCTACTACTATTGATATTACCACTCATTGCCATACTCACAATAATAGGCATCATCAAGGCTACTGTGCCTGTATTGCTTACAAAAGCTCCAATAAAAGCTGTAACAAGCATCACCAGAACAAGGAGCTTCACCTCACTATCACCAGCTAAACGCAAGATTTTACTACTCATCATCTTTGCTAATCCCGTTTGAAAGATAGCACCTCCTACTACAAAAAGTCCTATCATCATCACCACTACCTTATCCGAAAAACCTGACAAGGCTTGTTCGGGTGTAAGGATACCAAAAAGTACTAAAAGCACTAAGGCGCACATAGCTACCAAATCAGAACGGACTTTACCGCTCATAAAAAACAAGGCTGATATAAAGAGAATGATGAGTGTTGTGTACATAACAAATTAAATGATTAATTCGACAAATCTACACTATAATTACTTGGCTCAAAAGTTACTGAAACGTGTTCTTGTAAGGAAGTCGATAATGAAATACCTTTAAAATCAGCTTTTATAGGATAATCTTTATGATTGCGATTCACTAACACTGCTGTTGTGAGTCGTTTTAAAGGTACTTCTAAGAAGTGTTTCACTCCATAGATAAGTGTACGCCCTGAATTGAGCACATCGTCTACCACTATCACTGCTTTATCAGTATATTGTTCAGCAGGGATAGAAATCGTAGTACCTATCAATGGATTTTTTTTATCCATTATAATTTGGCATAAAACTACTTTTAAAGGTGAAATACCTGCCAATGCTACTGCAAGTTTCTCTGCAAATACATATCCATTGCCATTGATACCTGCTAACACGATTTCCTCTTCATTAAGATGTGTTTCATAAATTTGATAAGCAATGCGCCTTATCTTGTGTTCAATATCGGCGTGATTTAATATTTGTGTCATATACATATAATTTATTAAACGCGACAAAGTTACAAACTATTTCCATAAAAAGCAAGATTTTTTTTATCTGAACTTCTATTATTTATCATTTATTTTGTACATTTGCCTCACCAATTATTATCATTATGTTTATAACAGAACGCCTTTTAGCTTTAGCTGATATTCCTTACCGTGATTTTACAGCTAAACTTATCCCTACCATTGATAAAGAACGTATCATTGGAGTACGAACCCCAGCAATGCGCTCTTTAGCTAAAGAATTATTAAAACAACAACCTAAGGAGGCTATGGCTTTCTTGGAAAAATTACCTCATTATTACTACGAAGAAAATAATCTGCACGCCTTTATCATAGCTCAATTGAAAGATTTTGAGAAGGTAATGCAATACACAACACAATTTTTACCATATATCGACAATTGGGCTACTTGCGATACTTTTGCCCCTAAAATTTTCTTGAAATACCCTGAAGAAGTGTTGAGTTATGTTCTAAAATGGCTCAAAAGTAACGAAACTTATACGATGCGTTATGCTATTGGGGTATTACTCTCTAATTACTTAGATGAGCATTTTAAAACAACTCATTTAGATTGGGTAGCTGCCATACGTTCAGAAGAATATTACATCAATATGATGATAGCGTGGTATTTCGCTACAGCTTTAGCTAAACAATACAAAGCTACTATCCCTTATATAGAAGCTAAAAAACTTACACCTTTTGTACAAAACAAAACCATACAAAAGGCGAGAGAGAGTTTGCGTATTTCAGCTGAAACAAAAGAATATTTACTTCAATTTAAATTGCCAAATTAAAATTATTCAAACATACTAAACACACAACCTCCATATTTTTTAGAGGTTACAAAATGGGGTAAGTTTGAAAGGTCAGTACGAGAAGAATGTTCAATAATGAGAGTGCCATTTTCATTGAGAAAATCTCTTTCAAAAACGAGCTCAGCAATCTCAGTAAATTTTTCTATAGGAAGTTCATAAGGAGGGTCAGCAAAGATTACATCAAAACGCTGTACAGTACGTTTGAGGTATTCATACACATCAGCTTTGAGCACCGTGATAGGATAGTCAAGCTCACGTGCTGTTTTGTTAATGAACTGCACACAACCACTATGACTATCCACTGCAATAAGTGAAGGACACCCCCTGCTAGCAAATTCATAACTGATATTTCCTGTACCCGCAAAAAGGTCAAGTACCGAAAGTTCATCAAAATAGTAATAGTTGTTAAGAATATTGAACAAAGCCTCCTTGGCAAAGTCGGTCGTAGGTCGAACAGGGAGTTTGGCTGGAGCTATCAGTTGTTTACCTTTATTTTTTCCTGAAATGATGCGCATTTTTTATTAATTATATCAGGCGACAAAAGTACTAAAAAATACGAATACATACAAATTGCTTGTGCATTCAATAAAAAGTTGTACTTTTACGCCCTCAAAACTATCACTATATGATTGCTTTAAATTTTATATGGAATTCTAATGAGATTCTCGCTACTATAAACTTACCTATTGTAGGCTCATTTTCTCTTCGTTATTACAGCTTAATGTTTATCGTCGCTTTTAGCTTGGGATGGTATCTGACTAAAAAAATATACCTCAACGAAGGTAAAACTATACAACAGCTTGATACTTTATTTGTCTATACAGCAGTTGCTACCTTAGTAGGTGCACGCTTAGGTGATTGCTTATTTTACAATTGGGATTATTTCAAAGACCACTTGCTCGAAATCTTTTTACCTATTAAAGAGAAACCCGGTGGCGGTTGGGAGCCTACAGGCTTTTCAGGCTTAGCGAGCCACGGAGCTGCCGTAGGGATTATTATTGCAATGATACTATATGTGCGTAAGTATAAAGATATTAGCCTGTCATGGATATTAGACCGTGTAGTAATTCCTATTACTATTGGAGGAATGTTTGTGCGCTTTGGAAACTTTTTCAATTCTGAAATCAATGGTAAAGAAGTAAGTGACACTTTTCCTTTAGGGGTGAAATTTGTACAAGGAGGAGCTATCTCACCACGCCAAGCAATGGAAATTACTCAACAGTCTGACCCACAATCGGCTTACCAACTCATTGCTCACGACCCACGTTTCTCCGAAATATTAGCCTCTATTCCTTACCAACACCCTGCACAACTATATGAAGCCTTTGGTTATTTCTGTCTGTTTTGGGTATTGTGGTACGTGTATTGGAAAACTGACAAGAAGAACAAACCTTACTTTATTTTCGGACTTTTCTTAATAGCTTTGTGGAGTATTCGTTTTGCGGTAGAATTTGTAAAAGAAAGTCAAGGAGGGTTTGAAAATTCTTTAGGTTTACTTTCTACAGGTCAATGGCTGAGCATTCCATTTATCATAGCAGGCTTCTATTTACTATTTAGAAAAACAAAAAAAGTATAATTATATTTAAAAACAAAAATGCAATTTTTTAGAAAACACTTTGTAACAGTAGCTTTGGCATTAGTTGCCTTAGCTGCAATCGCTCTCATTTTGCCCCGTTTTTTTGGCAGTAATAAAACTGAACAAATCGTAGAGATTACCCCTGATGACATTCAGTTTACTAAAGACGGAGAACTTTCTATTTTCAAAAACGATTCTCTTATCCAAACCATTGATGTAGAGTTTGCAAAAAATGAAATGGAACGTTCTTTAGGATTGATGTATCGTTCTTCAATGGATGAACATCAAGGAATGTGGTTTATATTCTCTGAAGAAGCACCACGCTCTTTTTATATGAGAAATACTGAAATTTCTTTGGATATTATTTATTTAGACAAAGATAAAAAGATAGTAAGTATTGCTAAAAACGCCCGTCCATACGATGAAACTTCTTTACCTTCAGAAAAACCTGCGATGTATGTACTCGAAATTAATGGAGGTTTAGCTGATAAATGGGGAATTGATAAAGGTGATAGGGTAGAAGTAAAATAAACCTTTACGATGGAAGAAAAAGTAATATTAGTAGACGAACAAGATAACCCTATAGGCTTGATGGAGAAGCTTGAAGCACATCAAAAAGCGCTATTGCATAGGGCTTTCTCTGTATTTATACTTAACGATAAAGGGGAGATTATGCTGCAACAAAGAGCTGCTAATAAGTACCATTCACCTAATTTGTGGACAAACACTTGTTGCAGTCATCCACGTGAAGGAGAGACTACTATTGAAGCTGGTAAACGCCGATTACAAGAGGAAATGGGATTTGTTACAGAGCTTAGTGAAGTGTTAAGTTTTATTTACAAAGCTCCTTTTGACAATGGGCTTACTGAACACGAACTCGACCATATTCTTATAGGTTATTACAACGATTCACCTATTATTAACCCTGATGAAGTATCCAATTGGCGTTGGACATCTCCTAAAAACATCAAAGCTGATATTACAAAATTTCCTCATCAATATACTGAATGGTTTAAAATTATTTTTGATAAATTCTACGATCAGATTAGTCAATAAAAAAGGGATGAATTAATCATCCCTTTTTTAATAACTCTATTGCGTGGTTTCGTGCTGAAACTCCACTATTTTTACCTTCTAACATTTCTGATAGTTCAGTAATACGTTCTTCTTCAGTGAGCAATTTCAAATGTGTTGTAGTCTTGCCATTCTTATCTTCTTTAAATACCTTAAAGTGATAATTCCCTTTAGCAGCTATTTGCGGTAAGTGAGTAATTGCAAATACTTGTCGGTTTTTACTCATCGCTTTCATTATATCACCCATTTTCTGAGAAATTTCTCCAGACACTCCTGTATCTATTTCGTCAAACATTATAGTAGGCAATGCAGTATGCTCTGCCATAATAGCTTTTACTGCTAACATTATACGTGAAAGTTCCCCTCCTGAAGCTACTTTTTTCAAAGTACCAAAGTCTCCACCTTTATTAGCTGAAAATAGAAATGATAACTCATCATTACCATTAGTAAAGAAACTATCAGTAGCTTTGAGTTCTATGGCAAATTTACCATTTGGCATACCAAGTTCGTGCATAAAGTATGTGAGTTTCTCATCTAAAGCAGGAATTACCTTTTCACGTGCATTGTGAATCTCGGTGGCTTTCTCAAAGGTGGCAAGCTTTTGAGCTTCTACTACTTTTTGCTGTTGATTGAGATCTATATCCACACTTTCAGTTTTAGACACAGCTTGTTCTAATTCCTTCTGAATTTTAATAAGTTCAGCAACTGTAGTTGCTTTGTGTTTCTTTTGGAGTGCATATATTTTGTTGAGTTGAGCCGATATTTCCTCCAAACTCTCAGGATCAGTTTCTATATTTTCGTCTATATAGGCTATTTCACTGTTCAAATCTTCGAGTTCTAAAAATGCTGATTCTATACGTTCATAGAGTTCTCTGTATTGCTGTTTGTATTCTGCAAGATTAGAAAATGCGCGCTTGAGTTCACGTAATTTATTGAGTATCCCTACCTCTTCATCGTTAAGCAACTGTATACTTTCTGCTACACTTTCTTTTATATCTTCTATATTTGAAGCTTCTTGATAATTCTCTTCTAATTCCTCCAAAATGCCTTCTTCTAATGTAACTGATTTAAATTCTTTTAATTGGTGTAGATTATAATCATATTCCTTAGTCGCATTTTTTTGAAATTCGATAAGTTCTTGTAATTTTTTCTGTTCCTTTTTTAATAATTGATGAAGCTGTGAATATGCTGTAAGAAGTGCTTGATCATCAGCCATAGTATCAATAATTTCAAACTGAAAAGAAATATCGCTCAAGGCCAAAGTTTGATGCTGAGAGTGAATATCTACCAAAAGTTCTCCTAAACGAGAAAGTACTTCTAAAGTAGCAGGAACATCGTTTACAAAAGCCCTTGATTTACCTGAAGGGAGTATCTCTCGACGAATAATTGTTTGTAAATCATAGTCAAGATCTAATTCGTTAAATAACGATTGAAAGCTGTATTTTTGTAGTGAAAATTCTGCTTCTATTACACATTTTTCATCTTTATTACGAAGGGAAGCCATATCGGCACGTTTCCCTAAAATAAGAGAGAGAGCATCAAGCATAATTGATTTACCTGAACCTGTTTCACCTGTGATAATAATAAAACCTTCAGGAAAATCTACTTTCAAGTCATCTATAAGAGCATAGTTTTTTATAGAAAGAGATGTGAGCATAGTCGTTATTTAATTTCTCCCCATTTGGCACCTTGGGTAGGGGCTAATTTTTGTAAGGTTTCTTTTAGTTTTTTAGTATCTACCATTACTCCACCCGCAAAAATAGCTGTAATTTCGTCAGTTTTTGCATTAAAAAAGAGTGTCATTGCATAGGAATTAAGGCGAAGACTTGGTATTTTATCTAGTAATAAGATAGCAGTTTGAATTGTTTCTTTAGCTTGTTTTTCATTAGAACTCATTTGGTCTAAGCCTAAACGGTGGTATTGGTATAGAGTTTTGTGGTAATCGTCATAATTCTCAGAAATAAGTTCATTTATAAGTGAAAACCGATTATTTCTGCCATTATCTGTCCATCCTTCATAGCCACTATTTTGTCCTAAATTAGCAATCTGTTTGGCTTTGATAAAATAAGGATACCCTCCTTTTTCTGAAAAAGTATCAGCATCAAATCCTAATAACAAATAAGCATAGTAAGCAACTACTGAAGTAAGATTAGACTCAAAAGTACTTTCATTAAATGAAAGTGGTGCAAATTCTTGATATTCAAAAGATACTTCTTTATCTTGCAAGTTAAAAATAGGTGATTGATAAGCACTATTATACACAGGTCGCGACGATTGTACCAAAAGAGTAGCCTCATAACGTGTATTTTCAAACTTAGTAATCACCAATGTAAAACTACAACGCAATCGCTCGTTTTCACGCACCTTTATATCTGTCCATCGCGTTTGATTGATAAACTCTTGCAATGACTTTTCTAAAGTTTTGAATACTGAACGATTGCTCAAATTCACCTGCTGTGTATTTACTGTTACTATAGCATTGAGCTCTTGTGAATGAGTAAAAACACAACTGAATAATACAAAAAAGAATAGTATTTTTTTCATCAAATTGTTTTTAATAAGGAATTTCTTCTGTGATTTCAAGTCCGTAGCCTGACATACCTACATAATTTGACGCATTTTTAGAATTGCTAAGCAATCGCAATTTACGAATACCTAAATCATTGAGTATTTGAGCTCCCATACCTATATCTTTAGTGTCTTTATCTATTTGAGGTAGAGGATTTCCTTTTTGGTTTTCCTTCATTTGAGTAATATGTTGTAATAGGTTCTGAGAATACCTTTCTTTATTGATTACAATTACAGCACCTTTGCCTTCCTCGTTTATTTTCTTAAAGATGCGTTCTAATGGATTATCTTTATCACCTGCTAACACTTCTAAAATGTCATTACTAATAAACGAAGCATGTACACGAGTGAGAACAGCTTCATCATTTTTCCAAGTGCCTTTTGTAAAAGCCAAATGGATTTGTTTGTTAGTAGTTTGCTCATAAGCACGCAAGCGAAATTCTCCATAAGGAGTTTGCAATAAGAAGTCTTCTTTTTTTACCACTAAAGTATCTTTGCGCATACGATAGGCAATGAGGTCCTCTATAGATATGATTTTAAGATCAAACTTTTTAGCTACTTCTACCAATTGAGGTAAGCGAGCCATCGTACCATCTTCATTAAGTATTTCTACTAAAATACCTGCAGGATAAAGCCCTGCTATACGTGTGAGGTCTATAGCAGCTTCAGTATGTCCTGAACGGCGTAACACACCTCCTTGTTTAGCACGGAGTGGAAATATATGTCCTGGGCGTCCTAAATCAAATGGTTTAGTTTCAGGATTTACCAATGCTTGGATAGTTTTAGCCCTATCGAAAGCTGAAATACCTGTAGTACAACCATTACCTTTCAAATCCACTGATACAGTGAATTGAGTTTCGTGTAGTACGGTATTGTTCTGCACCATCATTGGTAGGTCTAACTCTGCACATCGTTTTTCAGTAAGTGGCGCACATACTAATCCGCGACCGTGAGTAATCATAAAGTTAATCATTTCTGGAGTTACTTTCTCAGCTGCTGCTATGAAGTCTCCTTCATTTTCACGGTTTTCATCATCTACTACAATGATTACTTTTCCTTTTTTTATATCCTCTACAGCTTCTTCTATGCTGTTTAGTTTAAAATTATTCATTTTTTATATAATATATAACTTAACTTTAAAAGTTGATAGTGATATGTTTGATTTTTGCGCTCTCTTCTATATCGTCCTTAGAGATATTATCAGTAAGACCGAAAGCAGTTTTGATTGCAGTTTTATCGAATGTAAAATAGAAATTTTGACCTTTAGGAGTAACGAGCACACTACTAATAGAGGGGTGTATTTCTAAATCAGGGTATTTATCTTTCACATCTTTGAAAGTACTCTCTAATGATATACCTTTTTCAGTAGTGTACAAAGGAGAGAGTACTAGTACGCTCTCTATCACTTCTACGCCTTTTTCATTGGTAGTAGGTGTGATTTCAAGAAGTTCTTTACCATCCTTGCTAAGGATTGTAATGCGCTCAGAACTTGCATAACGCAACTCTCCTTCCACATTAGAATTTACAATTGAATCCTTAGCAAAAATAGAATCTAATTTTTGTATAGGTGTATTTTTTTGAAGTACCCCTATACTGTTATTAGTAATGAGAAAATTATTTTTGCTGTTGTTACAAGCTGTAAGCCCGATCAAGGCTATAGCGGTGATGATAAGCTTTTTCATTATTTCTTGATAATTTTGTTCAATATTCCTAATACACCTCGTATAAAGGTAGCACTGGTTACCATTTTTACTAATGGGTTTTGTCCTGAGCGTTTTGCTGGAGTTTTAGAATTGTTGTTAGATGATGTTTTTTCTACTTTTTCTGTCCTATCTGCCTCTTCTTTAGCTACTTTTTGCTTTTGTTCTTCCTCGTGAACTTCTTCAATTTTTTTATTGAGTAACTCATAAGCACTTTCACGATCGATAACTTCGTTGTACTTACGTACCAATTCAGAGTTATTTACAAGTTTTTCTATTTCGGTGTCGGTAAGTATATCCATTCTACTCATAGGAGCGCGCATCATCGTCGCTACCAAAGGTGTAGGGATTCCTTTTTCATTTAACGCAGTCACTAAAGCTTCTCCTGTACCAAGTGTCGTAAGGGTTTCTGTAGTGTCGTAAAATTCTGATGAAGGATAATTTTCAGCGATTAGCTTAATAGCTTTACGATCTTTAGCTGTAAATGCACGAAGTGAGTGCTGTACTTTCATCCCTAATTGTGAGAGCACTGCATCAGGTATATCTGTTGGATTTTGAGTACAAAATATCAATCCTACACCCTTAGAACGTATGAGTTTTACAATATTTTCTAATTGGTTGAGAAGGGTTTTTGAGGCTTCATTGAAAATAAGATGTGCCTCATCTATAAAGATAACTAATTTTGGTTTCTCCATATCACCTACTTCTGGGAAAGTAGTGTATATCTCAGCTAACAGACTCAACATAAAGGTAGAAAACATCTTAGGACGATCTTGTATATCAGTAAGTCTAATGATATTCACATAGCCTTCACCTTGGTTGTTTGTACGCAATAAGTCTTGAGGGTCAAAACTGCGCTCTCCAAAGAAAAGATCAGCACCTTGATGTTCTAACTCTACTAATTTACGCAAGATTGCACTGGTAGAGGTTTTAGAGATAGAACCATATTCTTTTTCAAAACTTGTTTTGCCCTCTTCAGTAGCATATTGAAGAATTTTTTTGAGATCTTTGAGGTCTAAAAGAGGTAATGCGTGGTCATCACAGTATTTGAATACAACTGCGAGAACGCCCTCTTGTATATCGCTTAGGTCTAAGATACGTGAGAGCAATACAGCACCAAATTCTGAAATAGTAGCGCGCATACGCACTCCTTTCTGAGCTGAAATAGTAAGTAATTCGGTAGGAAAAGCTTGTGGTTGAAAATCTAATCCTATTTTTCCTAATCGTTCTAAAATAAAAGGTTTTACTTCACCCGATACTGCAATCCCACTGAGGTCACCTTTCAAGTCCATTAAAAGTACTGGAACACCTTTTTTAGAAAGGTTTTCAGCAATTACTTGTAGTGTTTTAGTTTTCCCTGTACCTGTAGCTCCTGCAATAAGCCCGTGGCGGTTTAAAGTTTTTAAAGGTAGTTTTACTAAAGCATTTTCAATAGGTTGCCCTTCGTATACTGCACCACCTAAGATGATGGCATCACCTTTAAAGGTATAGCCGTTGGTAATAGTTTCTCTGAAAGATTCTATATTAGTCATTTCATTTAATTATCTAAAGTGTTTCAAGCGACAAAGATACATACTTTTATCGAAATATACAAATTTTCCTTATTTTACTCTTGATACCGTAATGCCGTCACGAATAGGCAATAACACTGTCTCCACCCGTGAATCATCTTTTAACTTCTGATTATATATCATTAGTGCTTGAGTATGCTTATCGTTGTGTTTTACTTCTTCTACTACCTTACCACTCCACAATACATTGTCCGAAAGAATGATGCCACCTCGGTTCATTTTTTCGATAACCAAATCAAAATAAAGACTGTAGTTTTGTTTATCAGCATCAATAAAAACAAGGTCAAAAGTAGTGTTGAGAGTAGGAATAATATCGGCAGCTTTACCGAGATGTTGTACTATTTGATTTCCATAGCCACTACGGTCAAAAAATTCACGTTGCAAGTCGATGAGTTCTTCTTTGATATCAATAGTATGTAGTACTCCATTCGTTGATAATCCTTCTGCCAAGCAAAGGGTAGCATAGCCCGTATAAGTACCTATTTCCAAAATAACTTTAGGCTGTACTAACTTAGATAATAAACTGAGAAAACGCCCTTGTAAATGCCCACTAATCATTCGTGGTTGGAGTACACTAAGGTGTGTACGCTTACTGAGTTCTTGCAACAAAAGAGGCTCATTATCAGTATGTTCGTTGGCATAATTTTCTAAATCTTCTGATAAAAAGTGCATTAGCAAAATATTTTTTAGGGCAAAGATAGTAATAATATTAGAAAATATTGTAATTTTGGGCGCAAATTCACGACTATATGAAAGCACTCGTTATCATTGATGTACAAAATGACTTTATGCCTACAGGATCTTTACCTGTGAAAGAAGGAGATCAAATTATACCTTTTATCAATGCAGAAATGCAGAAAGGTTATGACCTTGTAGTTGCTACTCAGGATTGGCACCCTGCTACCCATAAAAGTTTTGCAAGTCAGCATAAGGGTAAAAAGCCTTTTGATGTAGTTCAGTTAAATGGTATAGAGCAAATACTGTGGCCAGACCACTGTGTGCAAGGGACTTTTGGTGCTCAACTACATAAAGACCTCGACATAAGACCTATATCAGCCATTTTTAGAAAAGGAATGAACCCCGAAATAGATAGTTACAGTGCTTTTTTTGATAATAACAAACTTAATAATACGGGCTTGCACGGCTTTTTGCAGGACAAAAGTATTACAGAACTCGTATTTTGTGGTTTAGCAGGTGATTTTTGTGTAGCTTATAGTGCCAATGATGCCAAAGCCTTGGGCTACAAAGTAAATTTGTTTGACAAAGGAATAAGATCTATTAATTAAGAAGTGGCTCAAATAATTTCATATCAGAGAGAAGGTGCAACTGTATATGTACAAAAAGGTGCTGAATGTGATCCTTCTTTACTGGATAAACCAAGAATATGGATAGACTTTAATACCCCTTGGGAGGATTTATATTTCCTATCACAAGCTGATATAAAAACAGATTCTAATGGCAATGAAATAAGCTTGAAAGAAGGAATGCAAGTTTCTGTTTTTGATTTTGACTCTGATGAAAATAATAATCCAGATAATCTATTAGCTGATGGTATTGTAGTTTTGAATGAAACAGGAACATATACCAATACGAAATGGCTTATAAAAGTACTTCCTAATGAAAAATATGGGAAATACTATTGGGTATCAGATACTAAAAAGTAAAAAATGAATTGTATAAAATGAAATATATCACCTACATACTATCAGCCTTACTCCTTGCAAGTTGCGAAACTCATTTTTTTTCGTCTCCTGAGAAATATGAAACTCCCTTTGAAAATAAAGATGGTTTAAAAAGCTCTTCGTATGAGGAAGTGATTGATTATTACAAACAACTTTCGCAAGACTTTGCTTCTATATCTTTCAAAACAATGGGACAAACTGATAATGGTGTACCCTTGCATTTGGTGATATACAGCCCTGATGCTGAATTTAACTTCAATAAATACCGCAAAGAACGAACTATTATCTTCATCAACAATGCAATTCACGGCGATGAACCTGACGGAGTGGACGCTACGATGTTACTTTTCCGTAATTTAGCCCAAAATGAAATCAAACTTTCTGGGAATGTGATGGTAGTAACCATTCCTGTCTATAATATAGGAGGAATGCAAGAAAACAGGAAAGAGAGTGCTGCTCACTATAATTTAGACAACGATTTTGTAAAAGCTGATGTAGAAAATACTTTATCTTTCGCTAAAATCTTTCAAGAAATACAACCCGATATTTTTATAGACAACCAAGTAAGCCAAAAAGAAGAGTATCAATACACTCTTAGCTACTCATTTTCTAACAAACAAAAGTTAGGAGCTTTTTTAGGAGGGTATATTGAAAATGTATTGACACCACGCCTTGCTGATACCCTCCTGAATAGAAGTGATATTTTTAAAAAAGATACACTTCACAAACCTTTTCGACGTTTAATTGTTGATGATACTATCGGCAGAGCAAACAATGCTATTGGCTATGCTTCACTTTGGAATTGTATAGGTATTCGCTTAAATACTCATATATTTCAATCGTATAAACAACGGGTAGAAGCTAACTATGAAACTATGAAAACTATTATAGAAGTTGCCGATGCTGATAATCAGTATATTAAACAACTAAAAATAAAACAAGCTCAGACATATGCTAAAGAAGTATCATCTGAATACTACATAATTCCCAAAGCGTGGCAACAAGTAATTGCACGACTCAACGCTCACAATATAGAAATGAAAGAGCTCACAAAAGATACTTTGATGAATGTAAATTATTATCAAATAGAAGACTTTAAGACTATAACACATCCATTTGAAGGGCATTATTTGCATTATGACACCCAAGTAAGTAATCATAAAGAAAAAATGCAGTTTTACAAAGGTGATTATGTGGTACCTACTTCACAGTTTGCCAAACGATATTTGTTAGAAACCTTGGAACCTACTGCTGCTGATTCTTTCTTCAACTGGAACTTTTTTGATAGTATTTTTGGAGAAGGAGTACAAGAAGAAAATAAAATTATTTATCCAATTTACCGAAAAGAGTAATAGTATTATGAAGAACATAACTAATTATTTTATCTTCTTATGTTGTATCTTACTGATTTCTTCTTGCAAACAAAAATCTAAAGAAGAAACCTCAGAAAAGGAACTGTCTACCTCTATTTCTGATACCATTTCTCAAAAAGAACAACTTTCTTGTGAAGAATGGCTTACAAAAGTGATGCGCTCTTCAAATTTTATTCCTTTAGCTGAAGTATCTATTGCCGATTGTTATCTCTATATAGATGAAGCAGAGTTAGATAACATTACTATGTGCGTATACCTTCCTACTGATGGAGATAGCAAGACAATGCCTATAGGTTGGTTGCAATTGAATGTTACTGAGAAGAAACTTTATGATATTTTTTCAGATCCCGATAACCCTAAAGAGCTAAAGTTTAACACTTCTTTGTTAGACCAATACGATTTTGAAACATTTTGTGGAGTATCATCTCAAATAGAAGAGAAAGTTAATGAAAAACGCAAAAATTGTAAAGATATAGCTAACCATCATAATTTCACTTTTACTACTATATGTGAATACCCTAATGTTACAAACTTTACTGCCTTATATGATTCTCTTAGAGCAGTTGAAAAAGATCAGAATTTATTAAAGAAATTACCAAAAAAAGATACATTATTCACTAAAAATAAATCTATAGAAATTAAATATCGATTGTATAAAGATAGTATAACAGTGAATATGCTCTGGATTGAATCAGCAGGAAGTATTGATTACAAGATTTATAAAGAAGGAAATAAAGGAGTTACTCTAACAATTAATGCTCCAGATTAATAAAATACGACCTTTAAAATATCTACTTATATGAAACAATTATTATTTATTTTATGTATTTTACCAGCTCTTACTGTAGCACAAAATTTAAGCGTAATGACTTACAATATTCGCTATGACAACAACTACGATGGTATAAACTCTTGGACAGAAGGCAATAGAAAAGAAAAGGTATTTACCATTATCAACGATGCAAATCCTGATATCTTTGGGGTACAAGAAGCCTTAGCTCATCAGCTTAAATTCTTGGAAGAGCGTTTTCCTACCTATCAGCGTGAAGGTGTGGGACGTGATGATGGTAAAGAAGCTGGTGAACACTCAGCTATCTTC
This sequence comes from Capnocytophaga sp. oral taxon 326 str. F0382, assembly GCF_000318295.1. Classification (NCBI taxonomy): domain Bacteria; kingdom Pseudomonadati; phylum Bacteroidota; class Flavobacteriia; order Flavobacteriales; family Flavobacteriaceae; genus Capnocytophaga; species Capnocytophaga sp. oral taxon 326. The sequence continues at coordinate 118,314 of NZ_KB291464.1, read as the reverse complement.
TTCAAAAAAAATCGTTTTGTCTTACTTGATAAAGGTAACTTTTGGCTCTCTCAAACGCCTGATGTACCCTCCTTAGGTTGGGATGCTACTTGCTGTAATCGCATCTGTTCTTGGGTGAAACTCAAAGACAAGAAAACAACCTTTTGGGTATTCAATCTTCATTTTGACCACGAAGGCAAAGTAGCTCAAATACAAAGTGCTGACTTGGTTTTACGAAAAATCAAAGAAATTGCCAAAAATGGGAAAGTTATTTTAATGGGTGACTTCAATCTCCCTACTGAACATCCTGCTGTACAAAAGATAGCAACACAGCTGTATGATACTCAGTTATCTCCCACTAACAAAACACCTAATATGGGTACTTTTAATGCCTTTAAAACCGATGAGCCACTGAAAGGACATATAGATTTCATTTTTACAGAAAAATCTATTAAAATCAAACAATACAAAATTATAGAAACCCGCATCGATGGTCTCTATCCCTCTGACCACTTACCTGTATGGGTACAATTACAACTAAAATAAAATAACAAAACGATATGAAACAGTATTTATCCGACCGTATCAACGCTATGGAAGTTTCGGCTACCTTAGGAATGGCAGCTAAAACACGAGAACTCAAAGCTGAAGGCAAGGATATCATCGGTCTTAGCTTAGGTGAACCCGATTTTGATATTCCTGATTTTATAAAAGATGCCGCTATTGAGGCTATACAGCAAAATTACAGCAAATACACACCTATTGACGGGTATTTGGAGCTGAGAGAGGCAATTTGTGAAAAGTTCAAAAGAGACAACAATCTCAATTACAAACCTTCACAAATTGTAGTTTCTACGGGAGCTAAACAATGCTTGGCAAATGTAGCTTTGGCTATGCTCAATACTGGTGACGAGGTGATATTTCCTGCACCTTATTGGGTGAGTTATAAGGAAATAGCTAAAATGGCAGGAGGCATTCCAATAGAGGTTCACACAACCATTGAGAATAACTTCAAAATAACTCCTGCTCAGTTAGAAGCTGCTATTACTTCTAAAACAAAAATGGTATGGTTCAATACCCCTTGTAACCCTAGTGGTTCTATCTACAGCAAATCCGAATTAGAAGCCCTTGCTGTAGTACTTAGGAAACATCCTCATATTTTCATTCTTTCTGACGAAATTTATGAATACATCAACTTCACCAATGAGAGAGTAACTAGTGTTGCTGAAATCAATGGCCTTTATGAACGTACTATTACTGTAAATGGAATGTCTAAAGCATTTGCAATGACAGGTTGGCGTATAGGTTATATGGGAGCCCCCGAATGGATTGCTAAAGCTTGTGCTAAAGTACAAGGACAAGTAACGAGTGGTGCTAACGCCATAGCACAACGAGCTTCTATTGTAGCTTTAAAAGCTCCTAAGAGCAAAATACAATATATGGTAGATGAATTCAAACGTCGGAGAGACTTAGTATTACAACTTTTAAATGAGATTGAAGGCTTTAAACTCAACATTCCTGAAGGAGCTTTTTATGTGTTCCCAGATATATCGTCTTTCTTTGGTAAAACCTTAAGAGGTCGCGTTATAAACAATGCTACTGATTTTTCTTTATATCTATTAGAAGAAGCAATGGTAGCTACTGTTACAGGAGAAGCTTTTGGAGATGCTAATTGCATTCGTTTCTCGTATGCAGCTTCTGAGAAAGATTTACGAGAAGCTATCCGTCGTATCAAAGAAAGTTTGCAATAATTTTATTTGGCAATTCAATGAAAAGTATTACTTTTGCGCCGTTTCTTAAAAATAAGAACATTTATTCTTTTAAATTCTTACATCAATGGCTATATCAGAGAGTAGAACTATTAAATACTTAAAATCTTTTTATCTAAGAGATTACCTTACTATATTTGTAGGGTTAGTATCTTACGCTGTGGGTATTACAGGCTTTATAATGCCTAATGGGATAGTAACAGGAGGATTAGCAGGTATTTGCCTTATTTTAAATTACAAATTGGGGTTAGATTTTGCTATTACCTATTGGACAATTAATATCACCCTTTTATTAATAGGTTTTAAGGCAGTGAGCAAACAGTTCACTTACCGAACTTTTATCTCCATATCTATTTTATCAGGATTGATTTGGGCAGGGAAAGAGTATTTGATGCCTTACTTTTTGGAACACCCTCCTTTGAGTGGTGATTTTCTTTCTGTAATTATGGGTGGTTTACTCTGTGGCACAGGTTTAGGTTTAGTATATTCGGCTAATGGAAGTACTGGTGGTACCGATATTATAGGATTTATACTCACTAAATATTGGAATATGAGTATTGCACGTATTCTCTTGGTAGTGGATGTGTGTATTGTATTATCCTCTTTCTTCATTTTAGAACATCAAGACAATTCAATTGAAAAAACTGTTTATGGGCTCATCCTTCTTCCATTGATGTGGCAAATGGTTGAAATTGTTATCAATGGGGCAAGACAATCAGTGCAGTTATTTATATTTTCAAAACACTACGATGAAATTGCAAACCATATCAATAGTGAACTAAAACGTGGTTGTACTATTATTGATGGTATTGGTTGGTACTCTAAATCTTCACAGAAAATAGTGATTGTAATTGCTCGTAGAACAGAAGCTACTTCTATTTTCCGCTTAGTACGTACTATAGACCCTTCAGCGTTTGTAACCAAAACAAATGTTATGGGAGTTTATGGTAATGGCTTTGATAAATTGAAATAATTTTTCCTATTTTCAAGAAAAGTAGTATATTTGCCCACTGAAAAAAAACAATAACAGATGATTCAGAGAATACAAACAGTTTATATGCTGATAGTTGCAATAGTAGCAGGTCTTCCCGTTCTTTTTGGGTTGGATTGGATCAGAACAATAGTCTTTGCCCTTTCGGCTGTATTGGCTATCTACAGCATATTTAAATATAAGAAAAGAAGTGTTCAGCAGTGGATCAACTGGCTGAATATACTTATAAATTTTACTTTACTAGGAATATTTGTATATCGAATGCTAAACTCACCTGGAGAAAGCTTTATTTCTGAGAAAGGTGTTGGGGTTTTCGCACCCGTGCTTTCTATCGTTTTTTTGTTTATGGCCAACAAGGCTATCAGACGGGACGAGAAGCTCGTAAAATCTGCAGACCGATTGCGATAGACCTATAATCTTAGTAGTGTTGTGCGTTAAAAAAATCCTAAGTATATATACTTAGGATTTTTTTATTACCTTTGCACTTTATTCGCTAAATATATAAACAATGAAAAGAACGTATGCTGGAATTCCGGAGGAAAATGCAACACTGGAAAATGCCAAAGTAATGTTAGTAACAGTACCTTATGATGGTACATCTACTTGGGGCAAAGGAGCTGACAAAGGTCCTGAATTATTTTTAGATGCCTCAGAAAATATGGAGTTATACGATATTGAAACTGATACTGAACCTTACCTCAATGGAGTGTATTTAGCAGGTGAAGTAACTGAAAGTAGTTCACCTGAAACAATGACACAAGCTGTTTATGAAAAGACCCAAGAACTATTGAAGCACGAAGATAAGCTCTTTACTCTTTTTGGTGGGGAACACTCAGTGTCTATTGGTTCAATACGTGCTGTAGGTGAGAAATATGAAAAACTCACTGTATTACAACTTGATGCTCATACTGATTTACGTCCTGAGTATCATGGTTCTACCTCTAATCACGCTTGTGCTGTGTTTGAAGCGAACCAAAAGCACAAATTGGTACAAGTAGGTATCCGCTCAATGGATGCAGAAGAAAAACAATATTTGCCTAAAGGTCGTGTGTTCTTTGCTCACGAAATTGCTAAAAATAACAATTGGATAGAGGATGTATTAGACAAAGTATCTGGTAATATATATATCACTATTGACTTAGATGCTTTTGATCCAGCAATAGCACCTTCAACAGGAACTCCTGAGCCAGGTGGTTTACAATGGTATCCTACGCTCAAACTCTTGCGTAAAGTGTTTAAAAAATGTAATGTAGTGGCATTTGATATTGTAGAACTAATGGATAGTCCGCAAGCAAAACCAACTGCTTTCTTAGCTGCAAAACTCTACTACAAAATGTTAGCTTATTATTTTAAATATAACAAGAAAAAAGGTGTCTAATAACGACACCTTTTTTCTATTCATTTATTATAGTGAGTTTTGCAAAACGCAATAGTATATTCTTCAGTCCTCCTGACTCAAAATTAACTTGTGCTTTTCTATCATTGCCTACACCTTCAAGAGCTTTGATGATTCCTTTACCGAAACGTTCGTGATAAACAGTTGTTCCTACTTCTAATTCGTTGTAGATAATTCTGTTAGGTGAAGCATTTTGTATACTATTCACGGGTTTAAGCTTGCGTAATCGCTGTTGTTCATCACCCGTAGGGGCATTTTTAGAGGGGGGGGTACCACTGATAGGCTTTTGTAAACGCAATTTACTCTTATCTACTTCACCAAAAATATCTCTATCTATCAAAGGTTTATAACGATAGTTAGGATTAGACAAAGTGGGGGTAAGATAATGTAAATAACGTTCATCTATTTCCTCTATAAACCTACTTGGTTCGGTATCTGATAGATTTCCAAAACGATAGCGTCTTTCAGCATAGGTGAGATAAGCCTGCTTTTCAGCACGTGTTAGCGCCACATAAAACAAGCGACGTTCTTCTTCTAATTCATCACGTGATTGTATACTTTTTGCCAAAGGAAAAAGATCTTCTTCCATCCCCACTATATATACATACGGAAACTCCAAGCCTTTAGCTAAGTGAATCGTCATTAAGGCTACCCGATCGTCATCTCCTATCTCTTTATCGCTATCGGTAGCTAAAGATACATCTTCTAAATATTCAGCTAAACTACCTGTACTATCCGCTACATCTTCTTGCCCAATCACAAAGTCCTTCATACCATTAAGCATCTCCTCTATATTTTCCATTTTAGCGATCCCCTCAGGAGTACCATCTTTTTTAAACTCTTGTAATAATCCTGTTTTTTTAGCTACTTGTTCTGCTACTTCAAATACATTCGCTCGCTGATTGAGTGCTTGCAAATTGAGTATCATCACCACAAAATCTGTGAGTTTTTGCTTGGTTGTACTATTAATATGTAATTCAGGTAACTTATTTACATTGTACATTATCTCAAAGATAGACTTCTTATAGTGATTGGCTGCCAATGTAAGTTTTTCCATTGTAGTTTCTCCAATACCACGAGCTGGAAAATTAATAATGCGTACCAACGCTTCTTCATCATTAGGATTGATAATCAAACGCAAATAAGCAAGCATATCTTTAATCTCTTTGCGTTGGTAGAATGAAAGTCCTCCATAAATGCGATAAGGTATATCACGTTTTCTAAGAGCATCTTCTATAGCACGCGATTGTGAATTAGTTCGATAAAGTACAGCAAATTTCCCATTAGCTAACTGGTGCTGCATCTTATTTTCAAAGATAGAACTCGCTACAAAACGTCCTTCATCGGCATCAGTAGGACTACGATGTACTTTGATAAGCTCTCCCATCTCATTTTCAGTGAATACTACCTTATCCAACCGTACTTTGTTGTGTTCAATTACACTGTTAGCTGCTTCCACTATATTTTTAGTAGAGCGGTAGTTCTGTTCCAATTTATATTCTTTAGCTTCAGGATAATCACTTTTAAAATTCAATATATTATTGATATTTGCCCCACGGAAAGCATAAATACTTTGAGCATCATCACCTACCACACAAATATTATGAAAACGGTCAGCGAGAGCTTTTACAATAAGATACTGAGAGTGGTTTGTATCTTGATACTCATCTACAAGTATGTACTGAAAGCGATTTTGGTATTTAGCTAATACTTCAGGGTATACATTCAGCAATTCATTTGTCTTCAGCAGTAAATCATCAAAATCCATAGCTCCTGCTTTAAAACATCTTTCTACATACTCCTGATAGATTTCTCCAAAACGCGGTTGCTTCCTAATAGCATCATTTTCTACAAGCTCAGGATTATTGAAATAAGCTCGTACTGTAATAAGATTATTTTTTAAAGAAGAAATGCGTTGTTGTATTTGTTTGTATTTATATACATCTTTATCCAACTCCTTTTCTTTAATAATTCCATTAATAAGTCGTTGAGAGTCTTGTGTATCATAGATAGTAAAGTTCTGAGGATAACCTAATTTATCAGCTTCAAAACGCAATATTTTAGCAAATACAGAGTGAAAAGTACCCATCCATAGATTTTTAGCCTCGCTATTGCCTACAATATCCGCAATACGTTTTTTCATTTCATTAGCTGCCTTATTAGTAAAGGTAAGTGCAAGTATATGAAAAGCATCTACTCCTTGTCGCATTAGGTTAGCAATACGATAAGTAAGCACACGAGTCTTGCCCGAACCTGCTCCAGCAATTACAATAATAGGACCTTCTTTCTGAAGTACTGCCGCACGTTGTGGTGCATTAAGTCTATTGAGTTCCTTTTCAAATGTATCCATAAATAGTGTGTTTTTAAGGGCGCAAAGGTAGCGATAATTTAGCAATTAGGCAATTTAGGAACTGATAGTAATTTTGCTTCTCTCATAATTATTTAGTACTTTTGCAGCCTAACATTCAACAATCGATGAAAAAACTTTTATTAGCTAGTACCTCAACTGTATATGGTGGTACTTACCTCTCTTATTTGCGTGATGAACTCACCAATTTTTTCCAAGAAACTAACGAAATTCTTTTTGTACCTTATGCGCGCCCTAGTGGAATTTCTCACGATGAGTATACTCAAATAGCCGCTAATTTTTTTCAACAATTAGACAAAAAGGTAGTAGGTTTACACACTTTTGTCAATCCTAAACAAGCTATAGAACAGGCAGAAGCTATTTTTACAGGAGGTGGTAATACCTTTGTATTAGTAAATGCTCTATATCAATTAGATATTATAAACTCTTTACGCAAAGTAGTATTAGGAGGTACACCCTATATGGGCACGAGTGCAGGAAGTAATATAGCAGGACAAACAATGCAAACTACTAATGATATGCCTATTGTCTATCCTCCTTCTTTCCGTACTTTAGAGCTTATTTCTTTCAATATCAACCCTCATTATCTTGATCCCGACCCTCATAGCAAACACAAAGGCGAAACTCGCGAAACACGTATTAAAGAATTTCACGTGTTCAACAATATACCAGTAATAGGGTTGCGTGAAGGCTCTTGGCTACGTGTAATGGGAGATGAAATAAATTTAAAAGGAGAATTTACTGCCCGTTGGTTTGAAAAAGATAAAGAACCAATAGAAATTAGCAATTTTGATAAATCACTATGACAAACATTCAATATATAAAAACCCAAACACAACTACCTGAAAAAGCTATTGAAAACACACTTTCACTATTAACCGAAGGCTGTACTATCCCCTTTATTGCACGCTATCGAAAAGATAGCACTCAGAATTTAGATGAAGTAGCCATTGAGCATATTGCCAAATCCCAAGCTGATTACGACAATATCTGTAAGCGCAAAGAAACAATTCTCTCTTCTATTGAAGAACAAGGAAAGCTTACAGACGAATTGCGCAAACGTATTGAGAACTCTTTTGAGCTCAATGAATTAGAAGACCTATACCTACCTTACAAAAAACGGCGTAAAACCAAAGCCGATGTAGCCAAAGAAAACGGCTTAGAACCTCTTGCAAAACAGATAATGAGTCAGCGTGTAACCGATTTGGAACTATTAGCAGGGCGTTACCTTTCCGACAAAGTACCTACTGAAGAAGATGCTTTACAAGGGGCTTCGGATATTATAGCTGAATGGATTAACGAGAATACGTTTATACGTCGCACTCTTCGCCGAATATTCCAGCGCAAAGCAATCATCAGTAGCGAAGTAGCCAAAGGTAAAAACGAAGAGGAAGAAGCTCAGAAATACGCTCAGTATTTCGATTGGGAAGAAGCCCTTAACAAAGCACCCTCTCACCGTGTATTAGCAATGTTGCGTGCCGAAAAAGAAGGATTTGTAAAACTAAAAGTACAAGTAGATAGTGAAGAAACCTTACCTTTTATGGAAGAAAACATCATAAAGAGTAGGGGAGAAGTAGCCGATTTCTTGAAGAAAACGGTAAAAGACAGCTACAAACGCTTATTAGAGCCTTCTATTTCCAATGAAACACTACAAGAGGCAAAAGATAAAGCCGATGCGAAAGCTATCAGTGTGTTTGCCGAGAACCTCTCACAGTTGTTATTAGCGTCTCCTTTGGGTGAAAAGCGCATTTTGGCTATTGACCCAGGATATCGTACAGGTTGTAAGGTAGTGTGTTTAGATGAAAAAGGCGACCTTTTGCAGCACGATGTTATCTACCCTCACGCTCCCCAGAATGATATGACTATGGCTACCAAAAAGCTCAGCACAATGGTTTCTCAATACAATATCCAAGCCATTAGTATAGGCAATGGTACTGCTTCTCGTGAAACAGAGTCGTTTGTAAGAAGTATTGCTTTCCCTAAAAAGGTGGAAGTATTTGTGGTGAGTGAAGCAGGAGCATCGGTCTATTCAGCTTCTAAAATAGCTCGCGATGAGTTCCCCGATTACGATGTAACTGTACGTGGGGCAGTATCCATAGGCAGGCGTCTTGCCGACCCATTAGCTGAATTAGTGAAGATAGACCCTAAGAGCATAGGAGTAGGTCAATACCAACACGATGTAAACCAGTCATTATTGAAAGAGGAGCTCGATGCAACCGTAGTGCGTTGCGTGAACAAAGTAGGGGTAAACCTCAACACAGCAAGCAAATCACTACTCAGTTATGTATCAGGAATAGGGGAGAAGATGGCTGAAAACATAGTAGCTTACCGCTCGGCTAATGGTGCTTTTAGTAAGCGAGAAGACTTAAAAAAGGTACCTCGTTTGGGTGATAAAGTATACCAGCAGGCAGTAGCTTTCTTACGTGTACATAATAGTGAGAACCCGCTCGACAATTCAGCAGTACACCCTGAAGCCTATCCTATTATCAAACAAATGGCGAAGGACATAGGTATCTCAGTTGCACAACTTATAGGTAACAAGCAAGCTATTGCCACTATTGATATTCAAAAGTACAAAACAGATAAGGTGGGTGAACTTTATTTGAAGGACGTATTAAAGGAATTAGAAAAACCAGGGCTCGACCCTCGTACTACTGCTAAAGCCTTTGCCTTCGACCCTAATGTAAAAACCTTTGATGATGTACGTATAGGAATGATATTACCTGGTATAGTAAACAATATTACTGCCTTTGGTTGCTTTGTGGATATAGGTGTTAAAGAAAGTGGATTGGTACACATCTCTCAACTGAAAGAAGGTTATGTCTCTGATGTAAATGAAGTAGTTAAACTCCACCAACAAGTGCAAGTAAAAGTTATAGAGAAAGACGAAGTGCGCAAACGTATTTCACTAAGTATGGTGTGGTAATGAAAATTATTTCAATTCTTCTATAAGAGAAAAATATAGATTTCTAGTATTTAGTTAGAAAAATAAAAATCTTTATTAAGTATCTATTAGACAATCAGAATTTAAGAGTTAGAGACAGCTCTAACTTCTTTTTATGAGTATATATGTTATCAAAAAAATTCATAGCTTCTCTAAATTTTAATTTTTTTGACTATAATTCTTAATTATTTCATACATTTGTGGCCAAAATAAGCTTAATAATGAAAAAAGTATATCATAAAGAACAATTACAAACCATTAACTTGCGCAATGCTAACGGAATGGAGGTAAGTATAATGAACTTTGGTGGAATCATTAACTCCATAAAAGTACCAGTAAATGGGAAAATAGTAGAATGTGTATTAGGATTTGATACCTTTGAAGAATATGTAAGTGATACTTATCGAGCTGAATACCCTTATTTAGGAGCAATCATCGGTCGTAATGCAGGACGTATTAAGTATGGAAAGGTAATTATCGAAGGAAAAGAAATACAACTACATTGCAATTTGGGTGAAAACCAAATACACGGAGGCTTTATAGGCTTTGATAGTGTATTTTGGGAAGTGATTGATCAAGTAAAAGGTGAAAATTCTTCTGTAACTTTACGATATGTTAGTAAAGAAGGTGAAGAAGGCTACCCTGGTGAGGAACTGTATTAGTTACTTATATGCTTACTACTGACAATCGTTTACGAATAGATTACCACGGAATTACTACTGCCCCTACTTACTCAACTTAACTCAACACACTTATTTCAACCTCAATGAGAATGATAATAATGTTCTCAACAACACACTACAAATAAAAGCTGAAAAATACGTTCCTTTAGAGGAAGGTTTTTTCACGCCTACTGGCGAGCGCCCTTCTGTAGTAGGTACACCTTTAGATTACCGCAACGGACAGAATGTATATCCTCACACCGATAATTCCTTTATACGTGAAATATCTGCTGACGAGGTAATGGCAACTCTCATTAATGGAGAGGGAACTTTAAAAATGCAAGTACGTACCAATCATCCTGTGTTACACATCTATGCAGGTTATTATTTGCCAGAGTTACATCCTGCACACCGCAAAACTTTAGGGCAAAACAAAGGTATCTGCTTTGAGGCTCAAGGCTATGCCGATGCTACTAAACATCCTCAGTTCAACAATGTAGTGCTACTACCCAATGAGGTATATGAGTTTTTCACAGAGTTTAAATTCCAAGTAATAGATAAAAAATAGCAAGTGAAAAAATGAAATATTTAGCAACTAAAAATCCGTATTTTAATGTCTCTGGGCTTACATCCTCAGAGGCTAATTATGTATGTGAGCGTATTAAAGAACGACTAAAACCCATTCAAGATCTTGTTAGCTCTATTGAAACTCATACCTCCAGCATTGATGGAGAACCTTTAGATACTTTCACAAAGGTAGATGATATAGGTGGTAAACTCAATGAAATCGGCTCATTATATGCCATTTCAGCTTATTTACGATCGGCTATCAAAGAAAAAGATAATCGTTTAGAAATAGTCAACAAAAAACTAAACGAAATACTTGTCAAAGCTGAAGAGGAGGTTAAACCTATTGATTATGAACCTCTCAACCTGCTTAAAAACGTGACTATCGACGATTATCTCAAAACTCTTTCCTTAGAAGATATGGTTTGTTATAAAGAGGCAGAAGCTAAAGCTGCTCATATAGGAAAATACATTCATAATTTTGATGAGGTACGTAACCAACTCAATAAAAAAGAACTTATTACCTTTAAAGAAGTAGGCGAGCAAGTCTTCAAGGTTAAAAACACTCCTTTGTACGAACTCTCTGAACTACAACAGTTACAAGAACAGCTTCTGGCTGAACATCGTGAGTACGAAAGTGAAGTAAACTTCTATAAAACACAATTCCGTACTTACCAGAACAATTGTAAATTGCAATATGAACAAGAGTTACAATGCTTGTTACAAGAACGTCAAGCAAAAGTAAATGCTTTGGTTGTAGAAAAGACTGCAGAGCTTACTAAACTCAAAGAAACTATTGCTAATTACAGAATAGTAGTACCAAATGTTTACAAAGAAACTATTGGAAGGCTGCTAAAAAAATAAGGTTAGGAACAAAACAAAATAGTTAACTTATAACAGATTTGCTTTGTACTTATTTAGAAAACTACAAATCGGATTTCATTTGATAGCAAACACACCTCATAGGATATTCTCGCTTTATACCCAAAATAGTTTTAAAAGGGAATGGTGTTGCTCCCAAAAAAGAGAGTTTATCACCCTCTCATCAAAAACTTCACTTTAGACTTTGCCTTTGTGGGTATAGAGGTCTTAAACTTTATTTTTGTCATCGGCTGTGTTCCGTTTTGTAGTTCTCACTTATATAATTCATCAATTCGTTAATGTAGAAAAAAATAGACAATTATATTTTTTATTAAAGAAATATTAAATATTTGTATTTTTTATTACCTTTGCAAAGTAATAATAATGTAGTAGTGTATAACAAAAAAACATTAAAGATTATGGCTATAATTGATGTCGTGAGCTGGTCTCCTCAAAGTAGTAGAGTAGTTTATGCTTGGAAATTCCCCGAAACTAATTTAGCTACTTATACCCAACTAATTGTACAAGAATCTCAAGAAGCTGTATTGTTTTCTAAAGGGCAAATCATAGGAAAATTTGGACCTGGAAAGTACACCCTCAACACTGAAAATATACCCATTTTGCGTAATTTATTCGGAATTCCTTTCGGAGGAAAAAATCCCTTTACTGCAGAAGTATGGTTCGTAAACAAAGTTCAATCGTTTAGTATTGATTGGAATGTGAGTGGAATGCCCATACACGACCCTGATTATAACACCCAATTACCCCTTGTAGCCGTTGGTAGATATGGTTTGAAAGTAAACGACTCCGAAATATTCCTCCTTAAAGTTGTAGGCACAAAATCTGAATTTACACAAGATGACCTTACAAATCAATTTTTTGGAGAATTCTCTACTAAAACAAAATCACAAATAGCCCAATATGTTATCAAACATCGGGTAGGGTATAAATATATTTCAGCTTTTTTAGATGAATTATCAGGCTATCTCAAAAATGTACTCAATCCTTTTTGGACGAACTTAGGTTTAGAACTCCTTCAATTCAATATCACTAATATCGATATTGATAAATCTACTGAAGAAGGTAGAAAGGTAGCTGAGGCGATTGCTACCCAAGCCTCAATGTCAATTACAGGACACACTTGGCAACAAGAGCAAATGTTCAATACTGCCAACAATGCGATTGAAGGATTCGGAAATGGCAATGGAGGTTTATTAGGAGGATTAATGGCAATGAGTATGATGGGAGGTATGAATAATTCTGGAATGGCAGGAGGAATGATGCAACCTCAATATAACCAACCTACTTTTGGAGGTAATCAACAAGTAGGACAACAAGGAGAACAAGCTCCTATAAAAATGGTTTTCTGTTCTAATTGTGCGAAAAAATATCCAAGTAATAGTAGTTTTTGCCCTCATTGTGGCAATCCTTACAATCCTTGTCCTAATTGTGGTGCCGACAACGATACTAATGCCAAACGTTGTGTGAGTTGTGGCACCCAATTACAACAAACAAACAATACTACTCCTGAGCAAACTATAGCCGATGTTTGTAATCGTTGTGGAACTGTATTCCCTCCTTCAGCAAAGTTTTGTCCAAAATGTGGGAATAAACGATAATATTCATCAAACAAATAATAGGTAACAAAATGAATACACGTCGAAAATTATCATTAATAGCCTTAGTTTTAGGTGAAATATTGTTGATAACAGCCTTTCTGTTATTGGGTACAAATTTAGCTACGAATATACTTATTCTAAATATTGTAGTAGCCTCATTAGTCTATGCCTTATTTTTTGTTGACGTACTCTTCCCTTGTATACGTTTAGGAAAACAACAGTCTATTGAAGTAGGATCATTGGGTGTAAGATGGTTTTTCACTTGGATTTATGCCTTTGCTGCAATAGGAGTAATGTTATGTGCTAATATATTCTTCAGTTGGTTCTTTGTCCTGCAATTCGTTATACAAGCAACCCTTATTTTCTTACTAATTTTAGGTATGATTGCTGTATTATCAGCAGCCGATAGAGTAGGGGAGGTGCCTATCTCTGAAAATAGTATTAGGTCTGGTGTTTCTGAAATGAAACAAGTGATGAACAATTTAAAAATACAAATCAGTACACTCCCCGATTTACCAGAAAATCTTGTACACCGAATTAATTCTTTAAATGAAAACTTGCGATACATTTCACCTGCAAATACAATAGAAGCTCGTGAAATAGAAAATCTTTTTTGCCAAGAAGCTAACAATATGTTAATCGTTATCAGTAATTATAAGTACAATACAACAACCATTGAAAATCATCTAAAAAAAATGGAAATGTTATATCAAAACAGAAAATCAGTCTATTCAATTTAAAAAACCAAAAATATGTTAGGAAAAATCTTTTCAGAATCCGATAGTATCTATCACGATCAAGCTAAAGTACTATTAGATTATTATAGCGCAGCAGCTGAAAAAATAGTAGCCGAAGAGGAACGTATCGAAAAACAAATTGCAATTTTGGAAGAAGAAAAAACAATGTTGCGAAAACAAATGGATGGACTTTGGGTATGGTTTCTCACCTTAATATTTTTCTTTGTGTATTATATTAAAAAAAATACCCTTGAAAAAGAAATTGCCGACAAAGAAATACGTATTGTTGAGTTCAAGAAACAACATAGCGAAATCTTTAGAGATTACAAAGTAACCAAACTTGGTTTAGCTTATGTACCTATTGCTGAACAAATAAAATACACTGATAAAAGTTTTATAGTAGATTATACAGGACAAGTAGACGAATCTGAAGTTGTACTTCAAATCCCTCGTCAAAACGATTTACTAGTTGAAACCATTGAAAAACTTGAAAAACTATCAGAACAAGCCCCTATAGTAGAAACTTCTTATGATACTGAAACTATTGAAACCGACCAATACTCTACTTCATTCCAAAAAATCAATCAACACGATTATTTTGGAAGTTTAGAACGTTCATTGCGTACCATTTCCTATTGTATGGATGATTTGAACACTACTTCAGTATCTTTGCCTTTAGTAGCCGATAAGAGCGAGTATTTAGCTTACCTAAATGAATATGCCACCGATAATGTTCCACAGGGTGCTGTTATAATTCCTGTTTTCAACAAAGAACGATATGCCGATAGTATCAACAAATTTCAGGAAATCAATCAACTAAGAGATTCTTTATCTAATAAAACTGAGCAATTCGAAAATATATTAAAGAGTTTGATGCTTACTATAGCTACTTCTGTACAAGCTATTTCAGCACTGAAAGTAGCTTCAGCTAACAAATTGATTACTACTTCTAACAAAGTGTTATATCAACTCTTGAAATCTCCTTATAATCATTATTCACCTATTTTAGAACACGAAGAAATAGAACGTATTCGCAATGAGAAGTTTGATTATAGCGAATCTGTACAAGAGTACATTCCTTTCCATCTAAAACAGAGTTCTCGTGTGTATTACAACCTAACTTCAGGAATGTGGACTGCAGAAGATGGTAGCACTACCAATCTTCCTTTTGGAGTACATCAAATCTATGAAGAAATTGTAGCTCCTATGGTACAAAACTTAATGCAAGAAAACCGATTGGAACGCCTCAAAATCTACAATCATATTCACGACCAAAAAACACATTATCTAAATGAGTGGCATAAAGATACCGAAGCTTTCTATCGCTCAAACCGATTGGAAAGTGCCGATATCATCAACTTAATGCAAGAAAATTTGCGAAAATACGTAGCTGAATACAACACTTTGATTTCTTACCAACGCACTGAAGATAGTATGATACAAACAGAAGATAACTTAAATAGTGCAATAGTGAATGTAACCGACAATTCAGCTGAAACTCTTGCTGCTTTTGAGATGCAATCTCAAGAATTTAAAACAATACAAGATAACTTCGAGGAATATATGGAACGCCTAAAAGAGGATATAGAACTCAAAGCTATGAAGTTTGGACATATAGAGTATTACGATGCTAAATTGCGCGACGGGTACTCTAATGAAATAGCGGTAGCTACTAATGAAGTGCGTGACTTAGACAATCGCCGAAGACCTCTTGCTCTTGTAAATCCACTTTTTGCTAAAACATCTGAATTACCACCTGTGCCTAATGTAGAGGAAGTTACTTTTGAACACATTTCATTAAACTTACCTGCTATAGCTAAAAATGCACTCAACAATTTGAATAATTTCAGTAATAACAAATAAAACTATAGAATTATGGCTCGAATTGATTGTGTAGTAGACACCCAACCAATGGCAGAAGAAATAAAATCTGTCTCCCATCAGATAAATGACACTACCACAGCCGTGGTAGCAATGAAAGCTGCTATAGTTTTAGCTGAACAACAAGCAGCTGATATGGTATGCAGAAATGTAAACAAAGGATTTTATACCCTTATGCGTTCCCAAATATCTCAAAAAATAGCTAAACTGCAAAGCGAAGTCGATTCACAACTGATGCAACTCAACACACAGCGCAAACAACTTTTAGCAATTAAAAATCGTATGGAACGCAATTACAATATGCTTTCTAACAGATATTTAAAACTATTCAACGGAATAAACCAAAATCTCAAACAACGCATTTTAGAACTTGACCGTCCTGTGTTTAATTTTGCAGTTCAAGAAGTAGAAAAAGTATCAAATAGAACTAAATACTTAGCTGCCACAGTACCTATTTCTCAGTTAGAATCGCTCATTACAAGTCAGCAGATTGTAATATCTAATGTAAAATATCGTGCAGAAAAAGTGATTGAGTCAATGACTAACTTTTTAGCGAATACTTCTGAGCAAAAAAAATTATCAGAACGTGTATTACTAAAAAATGAAAAAGTTCAAAATACAACATTACTTATACCTATCTTAGTATGTGAATCCAATTTCGACAGCTTTGATAATAAAAAACTCGAAGTAATTGTCTGTAAAGAACAACTTAACGCCTCTGTACAATCAGCAATGAAAAATATACTAAATCAACACTTAGAACAACTAGTATGGAATGATGCCTGCGAGCCTCACCAAGAAGTAAAAAGTGAATTTAGTAAGATGCTTGCAACTAGCAATACCTCACAACGAGTGAAAGATATGGCTAACAAACTTTTTACAGCAACTCATTTCCAAACCATTAAAAACGAACAGCTATGAGTTATACTAAAACCATTAGAAAAACCGTGAGAATTCCCTATTCGGGGAGTGTGTCGTATGGCCCTTCACAAAATGGAGGTAGTGTGAGATATAGTGGCACTGTAACTGAGAAAATAGAGGTAAATGTAGAAGTAGATACAGATCCTTTTGAAAAAAGTATCAATGATTGTAACCAATCGGTAGGTGGACTTACAGAAGCTGTTGTAGCTACCGAAGTTGCTCAAATAGCTTCAATAAATACCAATGCTAAAAAAGTAAGCGGTGCCATCATTAAAGGTTTTTTCAGTACAATCCGTTCAGAAATTACTCAGCAAATAGCAGAACTACAATCACAAGTTGATGCAACGCTCATACATTTGCGCGGACTTGCCCAACGCTGTGTAGAGAAACAAAAGCAGATGGAAAGAGATTACAATAGCATTGCTAAACGCTATTTAAAAACTTTTGAAGACCTGAATAATGAACTCTCTAATCGCATATATGAACTGAATAAACCTGCCTTTACTTTCAGCAAACAAAGCAATCAACAAAACAATCGTGCTTGTGAGAACGATTTAGTGAGTACTGTAACTATTTTTGCTAAAGAGGAAGCTGAATTAGTAGCGCAAGTCAGTGCTTCAGTAGCCAAAAAAAGAGCACTTGATACTATTGAAAAGGTTAATACTTTTTTGCAAAAACAAAAACAGTTAGAAGAGCTTATCAACCTAAATATGCTAAAAGAAAGCAAAAATGCTACAGCATACACTCCTATTTGTTTTATAGAAACGGAAAACGAACAAAAACAAATAGATAAAAAGCTGTATCAACAAGAGTTTATTCCTCAGATGCCAACAAATGAGCTTATAGATAACTTTTTGAAGCAGAATTGGTATAAATTACCTGAAGAAAACACCGTACAGATTGAAAGGTATTTCAACATTGAAGTAGATAATCGTTATTCCAATATCGATAAGCATAGTTCACGAGTGAAAGCTCATATTTTAAAAATGCTACAACTCAATGAAATAGAATGTATATAACCATAAAATCACCTTATAATGAAAGAATTAAAAGAAATTCGTTTTAACGAAAACAATATACAACTAAAGGACAATTTAGTAAAAGGAAGCATATTACCTGAAAAAGTAGCAGAGCTCACTCGTACCATTACAGTACAAGGAGATACAGTGATAGAAGGCCCTGTATACGCTCATAAACTCGAAATACAAAATGGAGACTTAGAAATCCAAGGTGCCGTCTTTACTCAATTAGAACTCTATGTGAATAGTGAAGCTCAAGGCAATGTAGCTTTCCTAAAAAGTGTAGGTTCTGCTAACTCTATTGTTTCAAGAGCTGATAAATTAAAACTTACATTTCATTCCGATATCAATGCTAAAAGTGTAACTCTCTATAATGCTTTTATAGCAGGTAGTATCTATGCCGATGAAATTGTATTAGATAATTGTGTTGTGTGTGGAGGAGTATTTGCTACTCAACAAATAGACTTGAAAAATAGTGCGGTTGGTACATTCAACACTCCTTCTATACGTATAGAAGGCTCTGTGTATCTATTACTTCCAAGCGCTTTTTCTATAGAGAAAATGCTTGCTACTGCCAATGCGCAACTATACAACCTCAGTTTAGCTGATTTAGGAGCTCTCTACAAAGGATTACCTCAAACACCTAATTCAGGAAAAATAACAATGGATATTGAAACTGATGAGGTAAAAAGCACTCTTGTAAATAACGAAATACAGAAAACTCTTCGCAGTTATACTGTTGTGGGCAAAGTATTAGCTGTAGATTTGATAGATACCGATAAGTTTGAAAACCATTTCTTACTTACTGCAGCAAGTTTAGGAGATCAGCTTCTCAAAACTTATGATTTAGGAGTAGATAAAAATGGTAATACGGCAACTCTTACTCTTAATAAAATCCGTGACTTCTTTTTTGATATTCTCAATGGCAAAATAAGTGTTCAAGATATTGATGGCAAGTTTGATATTTCACAGTTAAATAAGTAGTCTTACTCTTTTTTGTTGTAGTGTTATTTTATTTTTGTATTTTTGCCCTCTGAAAAATCGCTAAGAATAAAGGTAAGTTGCATTCACAACTCTTTACCTTTTATCTCTTACCTCTTAACTATAAAAATGTACGCACTATTCAAAAAAGAAATCCGTTATTTCTTCACTTCGCCCATTGGTCTTACTATCATTGGGCTCTTTATCGTGCTCAACGGCTTGTTCCTATGGGTCTTTAAAACAGATTACAACATTTTCAATGCTGGTTTCGCCGATATGTTGCCTTTTTTTAGGCTTTCATCTTGGGTTTTCGTCTTTTTAGTACCCGCCATTACGATGAGAAGCATCTCCGAAGAGAAAAAAAGCGGTATGTTAGCCCTCTTGTTCACCAAACCGGTCAGCACCCTGCAAATGGTGCTCGGCAAGTACTTAGGCATCCTCTTCTTGCTCTTTGTAACCCTTTTGCCATCAGCCCTGTATGTCTATATGGTATGGGTGTTAGGCAACCCCGTAGGCAACTTAGATATAGCTGGCACTGTGGGGTCTTACATTGCCTTGTTTTTACTGGTAGCCACCTTTGCCTCAGTAGGCTTATGGGCATCGTCTATAAGTAGTAACCAAATCATTTCCTTTGTGTTAGCGGCCTTTCTGTGCTTCTTTTTCTTCTTTGGCATCGACCAGCTTATTGCCTTTGTAGCCCCCGAAGATTTTGGTGGGGTAGGCTTCCAAACGCATTTCGACGCTATCAGTAGGGGAGTGCTCGATACCCGAAATATCGTGTATTTCCTCTCTGTTATCTCATTTTTCATATATCTCACTACCTTATCACTCAAAGCCTACAAACGATGAAAAAACTCTTTCAAAACTCTATTAGCAAGGTAGTTATAGCCTTAGTATGCCTCCTTGCAGTCAATTATATCGCCAAACAATGGCACACGCGGATAGACCTCACCCAAGACAAACGTTATACGCTCTCTGAGGTGAGCAAGAAAACACTTGCTAAAATACAGAATCCTATCGAGATTGATGTATTGCTCAAAGGCAATATCCCTACCGAATTTAAGAAATTACAGACTGAAACAATTCAGTTATTAGACGAGTATGCAGCTACCAATAACAACATTATCGTCAATTTTGTAAACCCATTAGAAGGGGAGGAGCACCCCGAAAGTGTGATTCAAGAACTGATAAATAATGGCTATCAACCCTTGCAAATCACTCAAAATGAAGCGGGGAAATCTTCTATTGAGTATATTTTCCCTTGGGCAGTCATTAGCGATGGTAAGAAGAGTGAGCGCGTTCGTCTCTTTGTGAACAAACTCGGCTCTACCGACCAAGAGCAGGTACAGAACTCAGTACAGAAGTTAGAATACAATTTTACTGATGCACTCTATAAGTTTACCTTAGATAAAAAGAAGAAAATTGCAGTGCTCAGAAGTAACGGTGCGCTGGAAGATATCTATATGGCCGACTTCCTCAAAACAGCACGCGAATACTACTTTATAGCACCTTTCACGCTCGATTCAGTGGCTACCAACCCCGAGAAGACTCTACACGACCTCGAAAAATTCGATTTACTACTCGTGCCTAAGCCTACCGAGCCTTTTACTGATGCCCAAAAGCAGGTAGTAGACCAGTATATAATGAATGGTGGTCGTGCTCTATGGCTGATTGACAATGTTGCGGTTTCCTTAGAAGATATGTACAAAACAGGTGGAATGACAATGGCAATGCCCGTCAATCTAAACCTTACCGATATGTTTTTCCAATATGGGTTCCGCATTAATTACACCTTAGTAAACGATTTGTATTTTTCTGAAATCATAGTAGCTACTGGCGATGGCTCTCAAACCCGTTATATGCCTATCCCTTGGGTATATAATCCGCTGGTGCTTTCAGGTAATAATCACCTTATCAACAACCATTTAGACGCAGTAAGGCTTCAGTTTTCCAATAGCATCGATACGCTGAAAAATGGTGTGAAGAAAACAGTTCTTCTCGCTAGTTCGCCTTTTTCAAAAGCAGATGGCACCCCACGCGAAATCAACTTGCGCTTCGACCCCAATAACCAGAATAAAGAAGCCTATAAACACGGAAATATTCCCTTAGCAGTGCTTTTGGAAGGAGAGTTTAACTCAGTTTATAAAGATCGTATTCGCCCCATAAACCTCAAAGAAAAATCCGATAGAAGCAAACCTACTAAAATGCTTGTAGTAGCCGATGGCGATATTATCAAAAACGATATCGATAGCAAAAATAATATTCCCTTAGAACTTGGATTTGATAAATGGACAAACAAATATTATGACAATAAAGCTTTCTTGCAGAATGCTTTAAATTACCTCTTAGACGATACTGAGTTTTTGAGTTTGCGCAATAAGAAAGTTCAATTAGCTTTCTTAGACAAACAAAAAGTAGCTGAAAGTGTCAGTAGTTGGCAAATGAAAGTATTTGTGTATCCATTATTGCTTTTGATATTGGTAATGCTTTCAGTATTATATTTTTATAGGAAGAAGAACATAAGAAAAGTATAATGCAAAACTACATTGATATTTTAACACTGAATCAGGATTTCCAAGAATTTATTTTTGATAAGAAACTGTCAAGAATAACAGAAAATTGTTCTTTACTGACTGATTTCTCAAAGATTTACAAAGAAGAGTTATCGAAAATACCTTTTAGAACTAATCTTTTGGATAGTTTTAATGTAAACGAAAATGCACACAGTCGTTTGCTGATTTCATTGTTAAAATATAAACCTGCATTGCATCACTTTTTGAATTTTCTTACAAAGAAAAAATTAAATTTTGATATATCTTTAATTGATAAACCTATTCTTACAGTAGAAAAATGGCGGATTGATGGACTTGTCCAAGAAGAAGGAAAATATGCTTTCATCATAGAAAACAAGATTCATAATGCTGTTGAACAGAAAGAGCAAATTGGTCGTTATATTGATGTATGCAAACAATTAGGGTATAAATTAAACCAGATTTACATTCTATACCTAACACGTTATGCTGAAAATAAACCTACAATACAAACGTGGGGAAATTATAAAGAAAGTGATTTTGCAGGGCGTTATGTAAAAATAGCCTATAAAGAAGATATAATTGTTTGGCTTGAGGAATATTTACAAGTAATATCTGAAAGAGAAACTATTGTAAAAAGTGCAGTAATACAATATATAGATTATTTGAAGCTCGTTTTTAATAATAGAGAAATATTTAAAGGGATGGACAACAAATTACAAGACTTTTTAGCTCAAAAGTTACAGCTGACAGACAATAATGTTAAAAATATAGATATTATTACCACAAAAGTTAGTGAGATTGATGAGCTTCAAAAACATTTGAAAGCATTAGTTAAAATAACAAGAGAGAAATGTCTTTTTGAATGGAAAGACCATTTGCAAAAAGAGTTTAAAAGGCATAATTTTATAGTGAATGCAGAGGGTAATTATCCTAATGTTTATGTTATACTTGAATATGAAGGAAAATCTTTTGCTGCTGCAATTGAATATTGTCGTTTAAATAATGATATTTACTTCGGTTTGGGAAGACATTTTTCTTCTCAAACTTTAAATGAAGAAGTAAAATATTTCTTTTGTGATTTTCTAAAAGATAGAGAATTTCAATCTAATGATTGGTGGTATGGCTGGAAAGATACTACTTTCCAAGAAGCTTATACAGATTTTTCTTTTTTTCTCAAAGAAGTATTAGATAAATTAGAAACTCAAAATAATTAAATGAAAAGAGTAGTAGTAGGACTTAGTGGGGGAGTAGATAGTAGCGTAGCTGCCTATTTGTTAAAAGAACAAGGCTATGAGGTAATAGGACTTTTTATGAAGAATTGGCACGATGATTCAGTTACTATTTCCGACGAATGTCCTTGGTTAGAAGATAGTAACGATGCGCTTTTAGTAGCCGAAAAGCTCGGCATTCCATTCCAGACAGTGGATATGAGTGAGCCCTACAAAGCCCGTATTGTCGATTATATGTTCAATGAATACGAACATGGTAGAACACCCAATCCCGATGTGTTATGTAATCGCGAAATCAAGTTTGATGTTTTTATGAAACTTGCCCTTAGTTTAGGTGCCGATTATGTAGCAACAGGACATTATTGTCGCAAAGAAGAAATAGAAATAAACGGTAAAAAAATCTACCGATTGCTATCGGGAAAAGATGAAAATAAAGATCAATCGTATTTCCTATGTCAGCTTTCACAAGAGCAACTTAGTAAAGCACTTTTTCCTATCGGGGAATTGCAGAAATCAGAAGTAAGAGCCATTGCCAAAGCTCAAGATTTGATAACCGCTGATAAAAAAGATTCTCAGGGACTTTGCTTTGTAGGAAAAGTACGTTTGCCCGAGTTCCTACAACAAAAACTACAACCCAAACAAGGCGATATTATTGAAATCCCCAATGATTGGAAAGGATATACTGACTTTGATATGCTACGCCTTTTTGAAACTTATGAAGATGAATTAAAATATTTATCACAACGTTTTGTTTATCGCCCCGAAGACGGTAAAAAAGTAGGTATCCATCAAGGGGCTCATTATTTTACTAAAGGGCAACGCAAAGGTTTAAATGTGGGAGGAACCAAAGAACCTTTGTTCATCATAGAAACTGATATTGAGAAGAATATCATCTATACAGGACAAGGACACACTCATCGCGGATTGTTCCGCAGTGCTTTGTTTATCGCAACCCCTGATGAACATTGGATTCGTGAAGATTTAGCATTAAAAGTATATGAATCAAAAGAGTTTATGGTACGTATACGCTATCGTCAGCCATTACAGAAAGCAGTTTTATACAAAGTGAAAAATGGTTTATATATTCATTTTTCAGAACCTCAAAGTGCTATTACTGAGGGACAATTTGCGACTTGGTACAGCGGAGATGAATTGGTGGGTAGCGGTGTGATTTCATAGCAAAAAAACACCTTTACCAAATAAACTATAATGTATATTATGTAAAATAGAGGATTGGGAAAAAGATATGAGAAAGTTACTTATCATCACTTATTATTGGGCGCCTGCTGGCGGACCTGGTGTACAACGTTGGTTAAAATTCGTAAAATATTTACGAGATTTTAATATAGAACCTATTGTATATATTCCCGAAAACCCAACTTATCCTATCATCGACAATGAAATAGGAAACGATTTGCCTACAGACATACAAATTATCAAACATCCTATATGGGAACCTTATGCTTGGGCTTCGTTATTCTCTAAAAAGAAAACCCAAAAAATTAGTTCGGGTATCATTCCGCGTAAAAAAGTTTCTATTTTAGATAAAGTATTACTTTGGATACGTGGTAATTTCTTCATTCCCGATGCTCGTAAATTCTGGGTAAAACCTTCTATAAAGTATCTGAATAAGTTTATAAAAGAAAACCAGATAGAAACTATTATCACTACTTCGCCTCCCCACAGCGTACACCTTATAGGTTATGAGTTAAAGAAACAAATTCCTCACCTCAAATGGATTAGCGATTTCCGCGACCCGTGGACAACTATTGGTTATTACAAAGATTTACGCCTTACTAAATGGGCAGATAAACGTCAGCATTATTGGGAAAAAGAAGTGTTACAACAATCAGACTTGGTGATTACAACCAGTTTCAAGACGCAAAAAGACTTTCAGCAGCTTACCAATACTCCTATTGAGGTGATTACCAATGGTTACGATGAGGAAAAAACAATCACCCCTCCCCTATCCAATAAATTTCTTATTTCGCACATAGGTTCCTTATTATCAGATAGAAACCCCAAAATGCTGTGGAAAATATTAGCCGAATTAATACGCGAAGAACCTCATTTTGCCGAAGATTTCACACTTTGTTTTGCAGGCAAAGTAAGTGAAGAAATCGAAGAAGATATTCGCCATAACGGACTTACTCCTTATTATATTAATAAAGGTTATATTAGTCATCAAGAAGCTATTGGTTTGCAAAAGCAATCGCAAGTATTGTTGCTCATCGAAATAGATTCCGAAGAAACACAAGGTATTATTCCGGGTAAACTGTTTGAATATATGATTTCAGGGCGACCTATTCTCGCCATAGGACCTCATAACTGGGATGTTACACCTATTCTCACTGAAACACAAACAGGTACTTTTGTGGGATATACCGATGCCTCTCAGATGAAAGCCAAAATAGTAGAGTTTTATCATCAATTCCTACATAAAACACTTAAAACTAACCCCAAAAAAGTAGAACAATACAGCCGTAAAGCTCTTACTCAGCGGTTGGCTAAGTGCATTGAAAATAATCTTTCAAGTTAAATTCTCTGCTAAAAACTTGTCTTTTCAAAAAAATATACTACTTTTGTCAAAAAAATAAATCAACCGAAGAATATGTTAGTAAAAGTATACGGAAGTGCAGTGTTTGGAGTAGAAGCTACTACCATTACTATAGAGGTAAATATTGTTAAAGGAATTGGCTATCACCTTGTTGGACTACCCGATATTGCTATTAAAGAAAGTAACTTTCGCATTGCTGCTGCCTTACAGAACACAGGATATAAAATCCCAGGAAAGAAAATCACTATCAATATGGCTCCTGCCGATATGCGTAAAGAAGGTTCAGCCTATGATCTTAGTCTTGCAATAGGCATATTGGCTGCCAACGAACAAATACAAAGTGACGAAATAGAAAAATATATCATTATGGGAGAACTTTCTTTAGACGGAGGGCTACAACCTATTAAAGGAGCACTCCCTATTGCTATTCAAGCACGTAAAGAAGGTTTTAAAGGTTTTATTTTGCCTGCTCAAAACGCCAAAGAAGCGGCAATTGTAGATAATTTAGAGATTTATGGCGTTGAAAATATCAAAGAAGTAATTGATTTCTTCAATGGCGAAAGAGAACTTGTTCGTACAGTAGTGGATACTCGTAAAGAATTTTATAAAAATTTAGAATTTCCTGAGTTTGATTTTGCTGATGTAAAAGGACAAGAAACTGTAAAACGCTGTATGGAAATAGCTGCTGCAGGAGGTCACAACATCATTCTCATAGGTCCTCCTGGTTCTGGTAAAACAATGTTAGCCAAAAGATTACCTAGTATCCTCCCTCCTATGACACTTCACGAAGCTCTCGAAACTACTAAAATACATAGTGTTGTAGGTCGTATCAAAGATACAGGTTTGATGAGTCATCGCCCTTTCCGTAGTCCACATCACACAATTTCTGATGTAGCCCTTGTTGGAGGCGGTACATACCCTCAACCTGGTGAAATATCCTTAGCGCATAATGGTGTACTTTTCCTTGATGAATTGCCTGAATTTAAACGTGCTGTATTAGAAGTGATGCGTCAGCCTTTAGAGGATAGAGAGGTTACTATTTCGCGTGCTAAATTCTCTATCACATACCCTTCTTCATTTATGTTAGTAGCGAGTATGAACCCCAGCCCTAGTGGCTATTTCAATGATCCTGAAGCCCCTGTAAACTCTACTCCTGCCGAAATGCAACGTTATATGAGTAAGATTTCAGGTCCCCTATTAGATAGAATAGATATTCATATAGAAGTCAATCCTGTCCCTTTTGAAAAACTTTCTGATGATCGAAAAGGGGAAAGTAGCAGCGAAATACGCAAGCGAGTAATTGCCGCACGTAACATTCAAACAGAGCGTTTTAAAGAATATGAACACATTCATTACAATGCTCAAATGAATACTAAACAAATACAAAAATTCTGTAAAGTAAGTGAGGAATCTTTAAAACTTTTAAAAAATGCAATGATGAAACTCAACCTCTCCGCACGTGCTTATGATCGTATTTTGAAGGTAGCTCGTACTATTGCCGACTTAGAAGGTACTGACAATGTACAACCTCATCACATAGGTGAAGCCATTCAGTATCGAAGTTTAGATCGTGAAGGATGGTTTGGTAACAGTTAACAATGGATAATTAACATTAATACACTATAACAATGAGAAAAAATCTTATAGCGATAGCTACCATTTTCATTACTTTGGTAGCTTGTAACACAAGCAACAAAATCAATACTGATGAGGCTGCTACACTCATCACTGAATATTTAGAGGAAAATCCCCTCTATGAAACCGGCAAATTCAATACTAATAAACAAAAATTAGTAACCAATAAGGATAAAGAACTCATTGAGAGCATTCAGCGATTATCTGATGAGGGATTGATAGCTATCAACAATGAAAAAACACGTAAAAAGTGGTTTTCTAAGGATAGTGTATATGTGATCTCCCCTACCCTAACTGAAGAGGCTCTCCCCTATTTAGTAAAACAAAACAAAAATAATGCTCAAGTAAAAACCATTATCTACAAACTAAATAATAAAAAAATAACTCTCGAAAAAAGTACTGAAAAAATGGCTACTTGTGTAGTAGTTTTAGATAAGGAAAAAACTCCTTTCTATAGTTTTGGAAAAGACCCCTATCCCAATAGCAACTTTATTACTCAAAAGTTTAAATTAAAATATAACGAGAAATCAGGATGGAAAATCATAAAAAAATAAACTATGAAAAATTTTAGTATCCTTACTCTCATACAAGCTGTAATGAGCCTCATTTCAGCTATCCTTATCTCTAAAATGTCATTTATAGGCAAGATAGGGGTAAGTACTTTTTACAGCCAGTATGCAGTGTTTAAAACGTGGTGGAAAACAGCTATCTTGCTATTTATAATACAATTCATCTTACTGTTATTTCTGCAAACTTTCCGCTCAAAAGTAAGCGCAGGATTTGCTCGTGCTTTAGCGCTTTTACTTGCTGTTGTAGGTGTAGTGGGGTTCTATCTCTCGTATGTAGATTTCACCACTACTTCTCATAAGATGATGAAATTAAGTTTTCATTTTGGATTTTACCTCTTTTGGATAGCGTGGCTCATTACTTGTGGTTATTTTCTTTTAGCCAAGGAAGCAAAGCAAACGCCCCCCCCCCAAGAAGAAGTGTTATAGCAAATTGTGAAGTCCAAACAAGCCATCCAAAAGCAGTACCTATAGGAATTGGAACTCCAAAGAGATATAATACTTCTGCTATAAAAAATGGGTAAGCACCAAATCCTGCATTGGTGAAAGTCATAGCAAAACTACCTATGACAAAAGCTGTAAGTACGTTTGGTAAACTTATATTAGTAGTCTCTGGTAAGGCGAAGAAAGGAATATAAAACATCAAAAAGTACATTGCCCATATAAATAATGTATGCACCAAAAAAATCCAACGATGGCGTATTTTTAACACTGAAAATACGCCCTCTTTTATACCGTTTAAAAACGTCTTCACTTTTATAAAAAACTTGCGTTCTGAAGTATATATAAGGTATAAGAAAATCACAAATGATAGCCCTCCTATTAGCAAGATCCATAAGAGTTTTTCAAACGGAATTTTAGAGAGTATAAAGTTGCTTATCACCTCAAATTGTAATACAAAAGCTGTAGCGGTAAACAAAAATAACAAGAGTAAATCAATCACACGTTCAGAGATAATTGTCCCAAATGATTTTTCAAAAGGTACTCCATCATAATTGCTTACTAATAAAGCTCGTGACACTTCACCTGAACGCGGTATGGTTACATTTACTAAATACCCCATAAACACTGCCATTATTCGATGTAATAAAGAGGTTTTATACCCCATTGGTCTAAACATCAATTCCCAACGAACTGCTCGTGATACATCGGCTAAGAATCCTAAAAACACAGCTAAAATTATATAAAAATAATCAGCTACGAGAAACGTCTTTTTTATCTCAGTAAATTGTTCTTCAGTAAATTGCTGATAAGCATACCAACATAAAAACCCTCCCACAAATAGAGGAAGGGTAATCTTTAACCATTTTTTCATTCCAAAAGATTTGTTTGTTCATTAGGGAAGATTATAGAAGGTTTAAAGGTTTTTGCTTCTTCAAAATTCATTAAAGCATACGAGATGATAATTACTATATCTCCTCTTTGTACCCTACGTGCTGCAGGTCCATTTAGTACAATAGCTCCTGAATTTCGTTTCCCTTTGATGATATAAGTATCAAAACGTTCCCCATTATTCACATTTACTATTGATACTTTCTCACCTTCTATCATTCCTGCAGCCTCTACCAAAGCTTCATCTATGGTAATGCTACCTATGTAATCTAAATCTGCCCCTGTAACTTTCACACGGTGAATTTTAGATTTCAATACTTCTATTTGCATTTTTATTGTATTAAAAAACGCGGCAAAAGTAGGAATAATTTGTCAATTAGCCAATTTGTCAAATTATCATTTTGTTAATTTATTAATTTTAAAATTCAAAATCACCTGATTATGAACAATATATAAAACTTCTTTATATTATTCTTTTTATTTTATTACATAACAATTGTATATATCAAAAAAAACATTTACCTTTGCTTCAACTAAAACTAAAAGTTAATCGCAATGAGTGTATTAGTGAATAAAAATTCAAAGGTGATTGTACAAGGCTTCACCGGAAGTGAAGGTACTTTTCACGCTGAGCAAATGATTGCTTACGGCACGAATGTAGTAGGCGGTATTACCCCTAACAAAGGTGGACAAACACACTTAGGAAAACCCGTATTTAACACCGTAGCCGACGCTGTAAAAGCTACAGGTGCTGATGTTTCTATCATTTTTGTACCTCCTGCTTTTGCTGCCGATGCTATTATGGAAGCTGCCGATCCTGGTATCAAAGTGATTATTACTATTACTGAAGGCATTCCAGTTGCTGATATGGTAAAAGTAGCTGCCTATATCAAAAACCGTAATTGCCGTTTGGTAGGACCTAATTGTCCTGGAGTTATTACTCCTGAGGAAGCTAAAGTAGGTATTATGCCTGGTTTTATCTTCAAAAAAGGCAACGTAGGAATTGTCTCCAAATCGGGAACACTCACTTATGAGGCTGCCGATCAAATCGTTCGTCAAGGTTTAGGTATTACTACAGCTATCGGTATAGGAGGCGATCCTATCATCGGAACTACTACTAAAGAAGCTGTAGAACTACTGATGAACGACCCTGAAACTCATTGTATCGTAATGATTGGCGAAATAGGAGGTCAGTTAGAACCCGAAGCTGCCCGTTGGATCAAAGCTAATGGTAACAAAAAACCTGTAGTGAGCTTCATTGCAGGCGAAACAGCTCCTAAAGGGCGT
The DNA here is from genome assembly GCF_000318295.1 of Capnocytophaga sp. oral taxon 326 str. F0382. NCBI lineage: Bacteria > Pseudomonadati > Bacteroidota > Flavobacteriia > Flavobacteriales > Flavobacteriaceae > Capnocytophaga > Capnocytophaga sp. oral taxon 326. The sequence continues at coordinate 88,479 of NZ_KB291464.1, read as the reverse complement.
ACTATGGGCCACGCTGGGGCTATTGTAGGTGGTGACGATGATACCGCCGAAGCTAAAAAACGCATTTTAAAAGAATGCGGTATCCACGTAGTCGATTCACCTGCCAAAATAGGTGAAAAAGTAGCCGAAATACTCAAAAAATAGAAATACTCAAACTGTTTGATTACTGTCTAAAAAGTTCCATATACTTTTTTAGACAGTTTTTTTATGCATTTTTTGATTAACTCATTCAATATTTGTACTTTTGCACCCCGAAAAGTAAAACATTACATTACAATGAAAAAACTAATATCTATTGTTTTGATTTCTACAATTATATCTTTCTTCAACAACCTTTTTGGTCAAAAAAAACTACTTGACACCGATGTATTCCGTAAAAATCCTTCTGAAGTAACTTCTTTTGAAGAAGCTCAAAAAGAAGCTGAAAAAATATTGCAATATCTCATTCAAGAAGAATTGATTCCTGGCGCTTCTATCACAGTTACCAAACAAGGAAAAACAATATGGCAAGGTGGATACGGCTATGCCGATATTTCTAAAAAAAAGCCTATTGACCCTAAAACTACAATTTTTAGGGTGGCAAGTATGTCTAAAGCCATTACTGGAGTAATTTTAGCGCGCCTGCAAGAGCAGAAAAAATTTGATTGGAATATGTCTCTATACGAATACATTCCTGATTTTCCCCAAAAACCTTTTGATTTTACTATAAAACAGTTAGCAGGACACTTAGCCGGTATACGCTCCTACAAAGCTAATGAATATACACTCAACAAGCCTTATACTATAGCGCAAGGAGTTGATTTATTTAAAGATGATATTTTGCAATCAGCCCCTGGTACAAAGTTTCTTTATAGCAGTTATGGTATCAACCTTATTTCGTTAGCTATTGAAAAATGTCTCAATAAAAAATTTGAAGATATAGCAAAAGAAGAAGTTTTTAAACCTTTAAATATGTGGCGCACTTTCCCCGATAGAGGTAAAATTATTCAAGATGAAGCTATTCCTTACACACGCAGTAAAAAGGGATTGGATAAAGCTACTGATGTGAATAACTACTTCAAGCTTGCTGGTGGTGGATTCCTTTCTACATCCAATGATATAGCTAAAATGGGTACAGCTATAGAACGCCACAGCTTTCTTTCTCAACCTATCCAAAACGAAATGCTTAAAAAACAATGTACTATAGACGATACTGAAATAAGTTATGGTATTGGCTGGCAAGTACAACGCGATTGGAACGGACGTGATTATTTTGGTCATACGGGTATGGGCGTAGGAGGATTTGGTTGGTTATCAGTATATCCTAATGAAGAAGTAGTGATAGTAATGCTTTTCAACGTAACCGACCCACAAATTAGTATCTATTTGCAACGCCTCACCGACTTTATTTTAGAAGGAGCTGAACATATTCCGTCTATTTATCAATAAATATTCAGTTTTATATATTCTTTCCATACTTCAAAAAATTGCAGAGGCATTTACGAAACGCCTCTGCAAATAAGATTTATTTTTTGTAACTATATTTCTATTTTGTAGGAATATTCTGAAGTATTGCTAACAAGAACTTCCAAAACTTCTGTACAGAAGCTATATTTACCTTTTCAGCAGGCGAGTGTGCCCCTTTGATAGTAGGACCAAAGCTCACCATTTCCATTTCGGGGTAATGGGTCCCTAAAATGCCACATTCTAAGCCTGCGTGGCAAGCTACTACATTAGGTGTTTCACCGAAGAGCGTTTTGTATTGTGCTTTTACAATCTTCAAGATTTCAGCATCTACTTTGGGCTCCCAACCTGGGTAGCTACCGGTGTATTCTACTTCAAATCCAGCTAACTCAAAACTACTGCGAATCGTATCAGCCAAATCATATTTAGAAGTTTCTGAAGCTGAACGAGTGAGGCAATACACGTTTATTTCGCCGTCTTTAATTTGTACCCTTGCTACATTATTACTGGTTTCTACAAGGTCAGCAATCGTCTGACTCATTTTGTACACCCCATTGAAAGCTGCGTAAAGAGCGCGTAATACATCTTCTTGTTCTTCTTCTTCCATTACTTTCTCAGGTACCGCAGTAGGTTCAAGTAATACTGTAAGAGTCGGTTCAGTTACTGAATACTCGTGTTGGAGTGCTTGGGTAAGTGTAGCTACTTCTTTTTTTAAAGCGACTTCGTCGTTTTTATTAATAGTTACCACCGCTACGCTTTCTCTCGGAATAGCATTGCGCAAACCGCCTCCATCTACACTTGCAATGTGCAAACCAAATTTCTCAGTACAAGTGAATAATATACGGTTCATCAGTTTGTTGGCATTAGCATAACCCTTATGGATATCTGTACCACTATGTCCACCGTGCAATCCTTTTATGGTAAGTATATAGCCTACTGAATTATCAGGCGTATCTACCACGTCGTACTCTCTAAACGCCGATACATCTACACCACCAGCACACCCTATATCTATTTCGTCGTCCTCTTCGGTGTCTAAGTTAAGCAAATAGGCACCAGAGAGTATTCCTCTTTTGAGCCCTTTAGCACCCGTCATTCCTGTTTCTTCGTCAATAGTAAAGAGTGTTTCGAGAGCAGGGTGAGGGATATCCTTACTTTGGAGTATTGTCATAATGCTTGCTACCCCAATACCATTATCGGCTCCCAAAGTTGTACCATCAGCACGTACCCAGTCGCCATCTACTAGCATTTTGATACCTTCCGTACTAAAATCAAACACTGTATCGTTGTTCTTTTGGTGTACCATATCGAGGTGTGATTGTAGCACCACTGTTTTGCGGTTTTCCATTCCTGCCGTAGCGGGCTTTTTAATGATTACATTGCCCGTTTCGTCTTGATAGGTATCAAGCCCTAAACTTTTGCCAAAAGCCACCATAAAAGCAATGACTTTCTCTTCTTTTTTTGATGGACGAGGCACGGCATTCAAGCTCGCAAAGTTCGCCCATAACTGTTTTGGTTCTAACTCTGTTATTTTCATTATATTTATTAATTATTAGTTATCGTAATATTGTTTTTAGTATTTTGTCGCTAATATCTTTCACTTTTCATTTTTTCACTTTAGAACCAATACCCTATATTAAACAGCCATATTGCTTGCCGTATTTCGGGTGAGTAAGTGCATTTTAGCTCTATAGGTCCAAAAAAACTTTCAATACTATACCCTATACCATAGCCCGAATAATCAGGGTATTTTTCCCATTGAAAACTTTCAAAAAGATTATTATCTGCTTTAGCTACATTAGCCAATAGTAACAAGTGATGTTTTTTAAAAGGTTGAAAATCTATCACCCATTCTGTTTTTAAGTAGTTTTTAGCACCAATACTCAAAAAATCATAGCCATAGAAAGGTGAGTAGTTAGAGAATACATTTTTATTATATCCTCCTAAAAAGAAGTCTAATGAATAAGTTTTAGAATTTCCTATCGTAACACCTCCTTCAAACCCTATTCGTGCATTCAATCTTGGTAGTATGGGAATAGCGAATGATATTTCTGTTTTGCCTGTGGTGAACTTATTAAAATTTGCATCATTAGGAGCTGCAAGTGCGTAAAGGTTAAATTGTGTATTAAAAAACACACCTTTACTCGGAAAAAAACTATTGTCAAAACTATCGTATTTTAAATAAGAATATAAACTGCCAAAGTGTTTTTTTTCAGAATATGAAGCAATAGCGCTTACTGAATATATTTGTTCAGCATCAAACTGTACTTTGCGGTGTTCTGCACCTAATCCAAACACAAAACCATTGCCTAAGAGCGTTTGTAAATACAATTGATTTACCCAATCGTAAGCCTCTACGTCCATTCGATTGAGTTCAGATTGTTCTATTCTATAATTAGATAAACGTCTTGTATTCAGATTACGGTCGAACTGCACAAATTTAGAACGCAATCCATAACTGATATAGAATCCTTTATCTACAAAATAATCAAACTGATAGCGTATATTATCGCCTACGATAAGGTCAAGTGAAAGGAAGTCACTATCCTGTAAAAAATAGTTTTGAGTATAGTTCATCAAGAAGCCTGTTTTCAACAGATTATCATAATGAATGCCAAACTTCAAAAAAGTACGTTGCGGATTTTCTTTCAAGAAAAAATCAATATGTTCCCCTTCAAAAGTATGCCTAATTTGATAATTAATAGAATGGAAATTATTTGTTGCCATTAGGTTAGACAATCCGTCGTTCAGTTCTTCAAACGAAATTTTGCGATCCAAGTGTTTTAAGTGGAGTTTTCCTCGCAAGTAGCTACGAGTAAAGTGCTCGTTGTTATGAAAATGTATTTCTTTTAGATAAAAAGAATCTATTTTCTCTATAGGTTCTCTCCGTTGGGTAGTATGTTTTTGTTGAGCAGCTATTTCACGCAAACGAGGCAAAAAATGTTCAGCAGCTATTTTCCCATTGTTGATAATTGTCTCACCTTTATCAAACGAAATCACATTGAATCCTTCTATATTAGGTTTGATGTATACATCTGTTTCTTTTATTTTCTGTGGCATATTATCTACCATCGGGAAAGTTGTAATTTGTGAAAAGATACTTAAAAAAGAGTTGATTTCCTCACGTTTTGCTAACGGACTCTGTACATCTACCCCTATAATAATATCCATTCCTTTTTTTTTCACTTCGTCTACGGGGTAATTATCAGCTATACCTCCATCAGTAAGCCATTTACCATCTATTTCTACCAAATCAAATAGCGAAGGGAATGAGCCACTAGCTTGTATAGCTTGAGGTAAGAAGCCGTCTTCAAGTACTACTCCTTTCCCTGTTTCTATATCAGTAGCCACGCATAGAAAAGGAATAGGTAACTTAGAAAAATCAAAAATTTCATTCACAGGATAGAGTAATTTCACAAATTCATTGTAGATATTTTGACCTTTCGATACTGCACGAGGTAACCCTACTTTGAAGTTATCAAAAGGTAATGCTACAGTATAACGATCGTATATATAACGTTCGTGCAATGATTTTGCACGACGTGAAGTTTTGTCTTGCAAAAGTTTATCAAAGTCTAATTGTCGGAAGATAGAGTCCAATTCATTAGCCGAGTAACCTGCAGCATACATAGCACCTACCATTGCCCCCATACTTGTCCCCCCAATATAATCAATACGTACTCCTGCTTCCTCCAATACTTTTAACACTCCTATATGTGCTAATCCTTTCGCTCCACCTCCACTGAGCACTAAGCCTACTTTTAAGTCTTTATTAGAAGTATTTGACTGACTATAAACTATATAAGGAGTGATTATAAGGAGTATGATAAGTAATAAAATTCTCATACATTTTCTTCTTTTATAAACTTGGCACAAAGGTACAAATAATTGGTGAATTAACAAATTTTAAATTAGCAAGTTCCTATCACAACCCAATACTTTCGTTGGATACTTTTGCCTTTTGCTGAAACAAGAGTTTCTTCAAAAGGCAATTTTGTTATATCTTCAAAACCAGCTACTTTAAGTATTTCAGCTACTTCTTCAGCCGTATAAAACTGAAAACCTTCACGCGCAAAAGGCGCCTTCTCTCCTGTACTTTTATCTATAAAACCAATAGCTACTTTACCTTGTGAGCTGAGTAAAGCGTGAATCTTTTTATAATAATATAATGGGTTTTCTAAAAAATAAAGGGTATTTACCGAAAAACATACATCAAAAGAATGATCGAAATTAGGGAGTTTATCAGCAGCTACTTCTAAAAAATGTACTTTTTGCTGACTAACCAAATTTCTGTTATACTCAGTGGCTTCAGTTATCATTGCTACTGAGGTTTCTACCCCTATATATTGTAGGGAACTTTCCTTGTTAAATAAATATGGGAGATGTTTGCCATTACCAAAACCTATCTCTAAAACTTTTTGATGAGGTTGCAGTGCCAAACAATCAATAGTACAGTTTATCATAGCACTATTGGAAGCAAAAATAAAATCGCCTACTTCTTTGGCGTAGTCTCCTTCAGGGTGACGAAACAACTGTCCTAACAGACGCATATCAGTAATGGGAGGGGTCATTATTTCTTATAGTATTTCAATTAATTAGAACGGCAAAGTTACGATTTTTTGTATAATAATTTGTGTAGTTAGTAAAAACATAGTACTTTTACGCCTTTAAAATTAAAACATTAAGTTCAATTTAATCCTATTATCTATAAGATTATGAAGATATTAGTATGTATCAGTAGTGTTCCCGACACTACTTCTAAAATAAACTTTACGGAAGATAACAAACAGTTCAATCCTTCAGGGGTACAGTTTATTATCAATCCTAATGATGAGTTTTGCCTCACTAAAGCTATTATGCTTAAAGAACAATTAGGGGCAAGTGTTACCCTTGTGAATGTGGGAACACAAGAAACAGAACCAGTACTAAGAAAAGCTTCAGCTATAGGAGCTGACGATATCATTCGTATAGATGCCGCCCCTACTGATGCTTTTTTTGTAGCTACTCAGCTTGCAAGAGTTGCCAAAGAAGGTAATTATGACCTTATCATCACAGGTAAGGAATCTATTGACTACAATGGAGGAATGGTAGGAGGTTATTTAGCTTCGCTTTTAAATCTTCCTTTTATAAACAAATGTATAGGTTTAGAAATTGAAGGCATCAAAGTAACTGCCCAACGAGAAATAGATGGCGGCAGAGAAAAACTAACTGCTACACTTCCTTTGGTAATTGCAGGGCAAAAAGGTCTTACTCAAGAGAAAGACCTCCGTATCCCCAATATGCGTAACTTAATGGCAGCACGCACTAAAGCAATCACGGTATTACCTGCTGAGACTACCGATGTGAGGGTAACAACTGTAGGATTTGAGAAACTCCCTGCAAAACAACCTGTGAAAATAGTATCTGCCGATGATTTAGATACCCTTATTGATTTATTACACAACGAAGCAAAAGTAATTTAATTAAAAATGTCAGTACTCATATATATAGATTCCGAAAACGGAAAAGTGAAAAAAAGCGCTTTTGAAGTAGCTACCTATGCTCGTGCAATTGCCGATAAACAACAAACAAAAGTAGTAGCTGTAACTATAAATGTACCTCAACCTGAAGTATTAGCTGCTTATGGTGTAAATAAAGTGCTTAGCATTACCAATGACCAACTACAACATATTTCTGCCAATGCACTCAATCATCTATTGCAACAAGCAGTAGCAAAAGAAAATAGTACAATAGTCGTATTTAGCGCTTCTTCACAAGCCAAAGAAGTAGCTCCTTTATTAGCTAATAGCTTGCAAGCGGGGTATGTATCTAATATCATTTCTTTACCTACTGAAGATTTTATTGTAAAAAGTAATGTGTTCTCAAACAAAGCGATTAGCCTTAGTCAAATCAATACCCCTATAAAAGTATTAGGATTAGCTCCTAATGCTTTTAAAACAGAAGAAAAAAATGTTGAACTTACAGTAGAACCTTTTGCTCCTACACTTCCTGATAGTGATTGGGGGATACAAGTAATCACTACAGAGAAAACCTCGGGTAAAGTGTCGTTAGACGATGCTACTATAGTGGTTTCAGGAGGAAGAGGGTTGAAAGCTGCCGAGAATTGGCAGATAGTGGAAGTACTTGCTGAAGTATTAGGTGCAGCAACCGCTTGTTCTAAACCTGTCGCTGATATGGGATGGCGACCTCATTCTGAACACGTAGGACAAACGGGTAAACCTGTAGCACCTAATCTTTATATAGCTATAGGTATTTCAGGAGCTATACAGCACTTGGCAGGAGTAAATGCCTCTAAAGTGAAATTAGTTATCAATTCTAATCCTGAAGCACCTTTTTTCAAAGCTGCTGATTATGGTGTTGTAGGTGATGCTTTTGAGGTAGTTCCTAAACTCATTGAAAAACTTAAAGCAAGACAATAACAAATAATTCAAATATTATAAACTTTGCCAAGGATTCTGTCCTTTGGCAAAGTTTTTATTTTTTATTTATTTCCCGATACAGAAGCGGGAAAATATGTTTCCTAAGACCTCCTCATTACTTACTTCTCCAGTGATACTTCCTAAATGATAAAGTGTTTCGCGTATATCAATAGCTAATAAATCACCCGATAAATGCATTTGCATTCCTTCTTCTACTTTTTCAATAGCTTGTAAGGCATTGGAAAGAGCTTCGTAATGGCGGATATTTGTTACTACAGTTGCTTTGCCAGTTTGACTAAGCGTTTGGGCATAATCAGCGAGAAAGTTCTTTAACTCAGTGATATTTTGCCCTTCTTTAGCTGATATTCTTAATAAAGTATCAGTATAGCCTTTGAGAGATTGTAGAATTTCATCATCAAAAGCAGTTGTTTCTTCTAGTGATAAGTCTGTTTTGTTGTGTAGTAAAACATATTTAGCACCCTCTCGGTAGTTTTCCTTTACAAAAGTAGTAATTTCACTCACTGTATTATCTTTGTCATCAAATAGAAATAATATCACTGAAGCTTTTTCTATTTTTTCTTTGGCTTTTTGTACTCCTATGGCTTCTATTTGGTCTTGTGTGTCACGAATGCCTGCAGTATCAATAAAACGAAAAGCAATACCTCCTATATGCAAGGTTTCTTCAATCGTATCACGAGTTGTACCTGCAATATCCGATACAATAGCACGCTCTTCATTTAATAATGCATTGAGCAAGGTTGATTTGCCAGCATTGGGTTTTCCTACAATTGCTACTGGAATACCATTTTTCAAAACATTTCCTACTGAAAACGATTGGATAAGTGATGATAACGTAGTTTTAATAGTTTTTAAAAGGTTTTTAAACTGACTTCTATCAGCAAATTCTACATCTTCTTCCGAAAAATCTAACTCAAGCTCTATTAGTGAGGCAAAATTGAGTAATTCTTGTCGTAATGCTTCTATTTCAGAAGTAAAGCCTCCACGCATTTGTTGCAAAGCTACTTGATGAGAGGCTTTACTGTCAGAGGCAATTAGGTCGGCTACCGCTTCTGCTTGGTTGAGGGCTAACTTCCCATTTAAGAAAGCTCGTTTGGTAAATTCTCCAGCTTCAGCTAAACGAGCGCCATTGGCTAAACACAATTTAATAACTTCTTCTACAATGTAATTACTTCCGTGACAAGAAAACTCTACTACGGGTTCTCCGGTATATGATTTTGTACCTTTGAAAATAGTAGCCAGACACTCATCAATTACTTGGTTTTTAGCTTCTAAAGTTCCTAAATGTACTGTGTGGGAGGGAGCATTGATTAAAGGTTTTTTGCTATAGCTCTTGAATATTCGGTCAGCTATCTCTATAGCATCGGCACCTGATAATCGAATAACAGCAATAGCTCCTATTCCTGAAGCAGTTGCTAAAGCAACAATAGTATCGCTGGTATATATTGTATTTTTCTTATTCATAGTAAGTGACATTCGTTTTTAGATGTATAACTCTTTAAACAAATTTTATATCCTAAAAGCAATAAAAAAGTTTATTAAAAGTCATAATTGTGTATTAGTGAGGCGACAAAAGTACGAAAAAACTTGCTAATTCAAAAAAAAATAGTACCTTTGCCCCCGATTTGGAGTAACCTCTGGCGAGAGTCGTGAATGTTGCCCAATGATAACATAATTATTTTATATTTTTTATGGAACCATTATTAAAGTACGTACAAGACAACTTTATTGAGAAAAAAGAATTCCCAGAATTTTCAGCAGGTGATACTATCACTGTGTATTATGAAATCAAAGAGGGAGACAAAAAACGTACTCAGTTTTTTAAAGGTGTTGTAATACAACGCAAAGGTCACGGCGTAACCGCTACATTTACCATTCGCAAAATGTCTGGTACAGTAGGGGTAGAACGTATCTTCCCTATCAATATGCCTGCCCTTCAAAAAATTGAAGTAAACAAAAAAGGTAAAGTTAGACGTGCTCGCATCTATTACTTTAGAGGACTTACAGGTAAAAAAGCCCGTATTAAAGAAGTTCGCTAAAAGAAAATTGATGAACAACATAAAAGCAAAGAGTAAAGTATGCCTTTCTCTTTGCTTTTTTTCATTTACTAATGAATAAATGTCTAATCCCTAACACTTAAACATTTGTACGCAATACTCGACATAGAAACTACGGGAGGTAAATACGATGAAGAAGGTATTACCGAAATTGCTATTTATCAGTTTGATGGACATACTATTACCGATCAGTTTATCTCTCTTATCAATCCTGAACGCCCTATACAAGGCTATGTTACTAAACTTACAGGCATCAACAACAAGATGTTGCGTAATGCACCAAAGTTTTATGAGATAGCCAAACGCATAGTGGAAATTACAGAGGGGTGTATCATCGTTGGGCACAATGCAGCCTTTGATTATCGCATTTTGCAAACCGAATTTCGCCGTTTAGGATATGAGTATATCAAAACAACACTCTGTACAGTAGAACTCTCACAACAACTCATTCCTGATAAAGAATCGTATAGCTTAGGAAAATTGGTGCGTTCTTTAGGTATCCCGATGAGTGAACGCCATCGTGCTTCAGGCGATGCTATGGCTACCCTCAATCTTTTTAAATATTTACTTGAAAAAGACACTAAAAAGAGTATTATCACCACTTCAGTAAAAAATGATGTACGCTTAGAAATGGCTTCACGACACCTAAAAATACTCGATGCTCTCCCTGAAACCTTAGGTGTATTCTATATCCATAACGAAGAAGGTAAAATTATCTATGTAGGAAAACATAAAAATATCAAAGGACGGGTGAACCAATTGCTCACCTCTCCCTATAAACGCGATAGATATTTGCAACGCCATACTTATAAGGTAACTTATGAAGAAATGGGAAATGAACTCATTGCAACCCTTAAAGAATTAGAACTTATACAACTTAACAATCCTAAATGTAACAACCGGAGTATTGATAAATTAAAGAATATTAATTATATACTTACTTCTCATTACAACAAAAGAGGATACCTCTGTTTTTCTATAGAATTATTGCAATCGCAAAACAATTTTATCACTACTTTTGAAACACTAAAAGAAGGATTGTTTTTTTTGAAGCGCATAGAAAAAGAATTTCAACTCAACGAAGTAGATTTCAATAACGAATCTCCTGAAATATACAATAAACGAGTTAAAGAAATTTTTGCTAAATACGGACTACAAAATGAAGATGTAGCAATTGTAGATAAAGGCAGAGTAGTAGGTGAAAAAAGTATGATTTTAGTAATAGATGGCAATATCAAAGGGTATGGATTTTTAAATCTGAACTACCAACTCACGCAACGTTCTATTTTAGAAACCATTATCACTCCTTTAGCCAATTCTTTACTCAACAGACACCTTTTACACTCTTATCTCCGTAAGAACTCCAAGGTAAAGGTACTCAAACTAAGCGAACAAAAACCTTATCATAATGAATAAACATTTTTTTATTACACTCTTAGGAACTGCTGTTTTGGCAAGTTGTAACTCAACGAACAATGAAAGTGCCACAGCATTAAAGGAATCGGCTGAAAAGATTTCAAAACTTACTGATTCTATCAAAAAGATTGACGAACAACGCCTTGAAGCATTGAATTTCAGTCTTGAAACTAATGAATTAGCACAACAATATTTTGAAGATTTAAAAATTGACAATCCTTCACAAATTGTTATGAATGCGCTAATGGAAATGAATGTAAAGGATCATAATCCTTACATCAAATCAGAGTCTAACGGCAAATTCTTATTTAATAAAATAAGAATACTCAATGAAAAATGGGTGATTTGTGAATTTACCGACGGTGAATTGTGGGGCGATCTGCTTTTGGAATACCACATTGATGGCAACCAAAATGTTACCTTTAAAGCCTTAGATGAGGTCATCCACCCTAAATAAATGCGAAGCTATACCATCTGAGAGGAATCTGCCTTTGCGCGTTACTTTCAGATGGTTTTCTTCTATAACTAAAAGCTCATCGGCAAGGTACTTCTGTGCTTGTTGTAACAAATATTGGCGGTAACCTTCCCCAAATACTGTTCTCACTTCTTCTAAATCAATCCCTACCATCGTACGTATACGCGTAATAATAAGTTCGTTATATCGGTTATTGAGGGTAAGTTCTTCTTTTTCCTGAGGTAATATTTCCTGCTGTATTTGTTGTATATACTTAATGTTATGAGCAATATTCCAACTGCGTTCTTTTCCATTAAAACTATGAGCTGAAGGACCTATCCCCATATAAGGTTTGCTAAACCAATACGCTGTGTTATTCTTACTAAAATACCCCTCTTTACCAAAATTTGAAAACTCATATTGTATAAACCCTTCCTTTTCAAGAGTGTCTATCAGTATTTGAAAGTGTGTATAGGCTTGCTCATCGTTTATAGGTGGTATTTTTCCCGTAGCTATAAACTTGTGCAAAGCTGTTTTTTCTTCTACTGTAAGAGCATAGGCTGAGATATGTGGAATATCAAAAGACAGCGCCTTATTGATATTCTCCTGCCAACGTTCCTTACTCATTCGAGGAATGCCATAAATTAAATCAATAGTGATGTTATCAAAATATTGTGGAGTTATCTGCAATAAAGTTTCTATTTGAGCTACACTATGTACTCTGTTCATCAATTGTAAGTCCTCTTCAAAAAACGATTGTACACCCAAACTTAACCTATTGATACCTAAAGAGCGCAATTGTTCTAACATTTGTTGGGGAGAGGAGTCTCTAAAAAAGTCATCAGGATTAGCCTCTAAAGTAATTTCGGCTGAGGGACTTACCTTGTAATGGGTGAAGATTGTATGAAAAAGCTGTTGTAGTTCCTGATAAGAAAGAATACTAGGGGTGCCCCCCCCTAAGTAAACTGTTTGTAATTCACTATTTATAGCTTCATCCTTGCGCAAAATGAGTTCCTTACAAAGGGTATTCACCATTTCTCCTTTTCTTTTCAGAGTAGTTGAAAAATGGAAATCACAGTAATGACAAGCACGCCTACAAAAGGGAATATGAATGTACAAGCTATACAAAATGAAGTATTTTTTAACCTATACGGTCTTGATTTTGTTTTACAAAAGCGTCCCAACCACTATAACTTTGTTGTTTTTGCGACTTGCCATCGTTAAAAAAGTGACAAACAGCTACTGCTAAGCCATCAGTTGCATCGAAGTGTTTGGGGAGTTCTTTTATATTCAGAAGTTGTTGAAGCATTTTGGCTACTTGTTCCTTGGAGGCACTACCATTACCCGTAATAGCCATTTTCACCTTTTTAGGTTCGTATTCAGTAATAGGAATTTCGCGCGATAAGCCTGCAGCCATTGCTACCCCTTGTGCTCGTCCTAATTTCAACATTGATTGTACATTTTTACCAAAGAAAGGTGCTTCAATAGCTAATTCATCGGGTTTATAGGTGTCTATCAGTTCTAAAGTACGATTGAAAATCACACTTAGTTTTAAGTAGTGATTGCTGTATTTACTGAGTTGAAGTTCATTCAGTTGTAAGAGTTTCATAGTATCTCTTTCCACCTGAATAAGTCCAAAGCCCATAATAGTAGTACCAGGGTCGATACCTAAAATAATACGTTCCAAAAGCTACTACAGATTATTTAACGTTAATTTTAATAGGGAGTTCAAATTGAGTGCTCACATTTTGTCCGTTTTTAGTAGCGGGGGCAATAGCATCGTTGTCAGACAACATTGATAGATTAGCACGCAAAGAATCTTCAAAACTTTCGTTTTCGGTGCTGAGTAATTCTTTAGTTTTCTCATCAGCTTTAATATCTATGAGCACTATTTTTCCGATATTATCTACTTTTATGTTGAGAATAACACTATCTTTAATAGGTTCAGACACTTCGTAAGGGTCTTTTCGCAAGCGTTCTTCAAAGAGAGCTGCAAAAGTTTTCTCAAAGCATTCTTTTTGAGTAGGTTTAGTAGTAGCGGTATCGCATACCCCTTTAAAAATAGGGTAAGTATCTACATCTTCTTTTATTACTTCATCAAATTTAATCTTAGCAAGAGAGTCTAATTTTTTTTGTAACTCAGCTTCTTTCTGTTCAGGAGTGAGTTGAGATCCATTCTTTTTGCAAGAAGCAAAGGCTAAGAATAAAGCTAAAAAACAAAAGTAAAATTTCATAATTGAATGTGTATTAAATGTTTTTAGGGCTCAAAAGTATTACAAAAAAATGATTTATAAAAATAAATCGTTTATTTTTTGAGGTTTTAAAGTGTAATTTACAGAGCAGTTTAATATATAAAACACTGATAATAAGATAAATATAATTATTTTAAACTTATTTTATAACGTTGTTTTCTTTGTTGTAAATAGTCCTTACGATACCATCGGCGAGACCAATACGAGGTACGTGAACAATCTCAGCTCCCGACCATTTCATTGCATTAGTGAATACAGTGAGAGCATAGAGGATTACGTCGGCGCGATCGGGATTGAATCCTAAGAGCCTAATTCGTTCCTCATAAGAAAAACCAGAAACATAGTTGTGATAATCGGTGAGATACTGATAGCTAAGAGGTTCACCTTCTTTACTATTAGAGTTCTTATGGATTTTATTGATATTTCCGCCAGAGCCTATGGCTTCTATATGCTCGCAATCTTTAGTGTGTTTTTTTATCCATTTTTCAACATCTTCCCACGTTTTGTCACTCACCTTGTTATCTAATAAACGCACTGTACCAATAGGGAATGAACGCGATTTTTTTACTTTTCCTTTAGAAAAGACAGTGAACTCGGTACTACCTCCTCCCACATCTATATACAGATAATCTTTATCTTTTTGTATCAAACTTGAAATATCGGTAGAAGCAATGATGCTCGCCTCTTCAGCGCCATCTATAATTTCAATGCGTACGCCAGTGCGTTTATAAACCTCATCGGCTACTTGTTGTCCATTAGTAGATTCACGCATAGCTGAAGTAGCACAAGCACGATAGTTTTCTACTTGATTTATTTTCATCAACAAGCTAAATGCTTGCATAGCATCAGCTAATCTATCAGTATTTTCAGGAGAGATAAGTCCATCTAAAAACACATCAGCTCCCAAACGAATAGGCACACGAACTAAGCTCGCTTTAGTAAATTTTGGAGCTTCATTAGGTTCTTCTAAAACGTTAGAAATGAGCAATCTCACCCCGTTAGACCCTATGTCTATAGCTCCTAACTTTTTGATATTCATATTGTAATTATTTATCTTTATCAGCTTCTAAAGTACGTACTTTCAGTGGGTTTTTAGTTAGCTCGGCATATTCTTCCCGATTTCTGAATACATCTAAGGCAGTGTAAATAGCGTGGCGGAATGACTCAGGTTCGGCAATACCCTTGCCTGCTATCTCATAAGCAGTACCGTGATCGGGGGAAGTGCGTACTTTGCTAAGTCCAGCTGTGTAGTTCACCCCACTACCAAAAGCAATGGTTTTGAAAGCTATAAGCCCTTGGTCATGATAAGGAGCAAGCACAGCATCGTAGTTGCGATAAGTTTGAGAACCAAAGAAACTATCGGCAGCAAAAGGACCAAATACTAATATATTCTCATCGAAATACAGTTTTTTTAAGGCAGGGCGTAGCACTTCATCATCTTCATTGCCAATAACCCCTTTGTCTCCACAATGAGGATTGATACCTAATACAGCTATTTTAGGGCGTTGCAAGCGGAAATCTTTGATGAGAGATTCATTCATCAAACGAGCTTTCTCCATAATGAGTGATTCGGTAATGAGAGAGGATACCTCTTTTAGAGGCACGTGATCTGTAAGTAATCCTACCTTTAAGTCTTCACTTACCATAAACATTAGGCTGGTACCATTGAGTTCTTTAGCTAAGTAATCAGTGTGACCAGGGAAGTGAAAATTATCAGATTGGATGTTGTTTTTATTGATAGGAGCAGTTACTAATACATCAATTTCGTTATTTTTAAGAGCTTCTACAGCAGCTTGTAACGATAGGAAAGCATATTTTCCACCTTCTTCAGTTTCTTGACCAAAGGTAACTGTAGGAGTTTCTTTCCAGCAGTTGAGTACATTTAGTTTACCTTCAATGGCAGCATCTACACTATCGATACCTTGAAAATTAGCCATTGTATTGAAATGTTTCTTTTGGAAAGAAACTAATTTATTAGAAGCAAAAATAATAGGGGTACACAATTCCAATATTTGGTGGTCTTCAAAGGTTTTGAGGATAATCTCAAGCCCTATTCCATTCATATCACCAATGGAAATGCCTACTTTTATCAGTTTATCTTTCATAAAAATTGAGATGTTTTTTAGGGTATTATTCTTCTTTTTGATTGTAGAATACGGTTATTTTAGGTAGGCGTTTTTCTACTTCTTCATATTGTTGAGTAGTAAAATTACGGTTGTTTATATACAAAACCCCTTTCCATAGTACTTTTTCCACAGATTTTATAAACTGTTTGAAATCAAGAGGGTTGTTGTTAATATTTACGTAAGTTAAATGAGGATTTTCAGCTAATGCTTGAGGTAATTTGGTAAGATTGTTTGCATTGAAATATACGTTTTCCAAGTGTTGCAAACGCCCTATAGAGGCAGGAACTTCAGTAAGTGCAGCATTGCGCAAAGATAGTTCTTCGAGCAAAGGCAATTTGTCGAAATTATCAGGAAGAGTCTTGATTTTATTTTTAGTGTCAAACTGACTAATGATGAGTGATTTTAGTTTAGACAAGGCAAATACTTGTTCAGGGAAAACAATTAATTCAGCTCCTTCAAACTTTAAATTTTCTAATTGTTGTAAGTTGATGAGAGAATTAGGAACTTCGGTTATAGGATTATAGACGTCTAAGGTTTGTAGAGCAGAAAGATGACCAATATTTTCGGGGAGTTTAGTGAGGTTGTTGAGACGCAACACTAATGTTTTTAGTGATTTATTTTCAGCGCTCAATTCAGGAAAAGTAGGGATGCCTACTTCTTTTATTTCTAAATACTCTAATTGATTTGCCTCGGTGAGTAGTTTTTTTAACAAAGTTTCATTTAATTGTACTTGGTCGTTGCTATATATCTTTACTTCTTTAAATTTAATAAAGTTAGTTTTTATCAATTCATCAACCGAGTTGAAATTTAGGTCGTTACCATCAGAAGTAGCAATGTTTACTCGTATAGATTGCGCTTGAGTAAACATAGGAATTGCTATGATAAAGGAGCATAAAAGTTGTTTTATTTTTTTCATTGTTCTACTTTTTATCTGTAAATAATTATTACTTTTGTACTTTCAGAGTGCAAAGATATAAAAAATATGAGAGTAACACAAACTTATTCTTTTCATAGCAATGGTAAATTGCTTATCACAGGTGAATACGCAGTGCTTGATGGGGCACTTGCTTTTGCTCTTCCTACCCGAAAAGGACAAACATTAGAAGTGACTGAAAATAATGAGCAAGGACGCTGGCAAGCCTTTGATAGCAATGGTAATTTGTGGTTTGATAGCGCTGTGCTCACAACAGATGCTGACCAGAAAGTGGCTCAAACTCTACAAAAGATACTCACTACAGCAGCAGAACTCAATCCTGATTTTAAAAACAAATGGATGTATTCACAAGTGCAAACACATTTAGAATTTCCTCGTTTGTGGGGGTTAGGAACATCTTCTACACTTATCAATAACATAGCCCAGTGGGCAACAGTAAACCCGTATGAACTTCTATTTAAGAGTTTTGGTGGTAGTGGTTATGATATTGCTTGTGCTAAGAGTCAAACTCCTTTATTATATCGTCTTCAAGAAGGTAAACCTCATAGTTACCCTTTGCACTTTCTTTTTCCTTATACACACTATATTTACTTTGTTTATCTCAACCAAAAACAAAATAGTAAAGACGGCATTGCTCGCTATCGTTCAGTAAGTAAGAGCAAACGCAAACTCGCTGAGAGTATCACACACCTTACAGAACACCTTGTATTAGCTTATACCATAGCCGATTTTTGCGCTATACTTAATGAACACGAAATGCTCATCAGTGAGTATCTCGGTATTCCCACAGTGAAAGAATATATTTTCTCTGATTATAAAGGTACAGTAAAGAGTTTAGGAGCTTGGGGAGGAGATTTTGTATTAGCTATTTCAGAAACTGAAGATACACCGAATTATTTTTCATCTAAAGGTTTTGATATTTGTATTCCTTATGATGAAATGGTGTGAGAAAGTAAATACACTTTGTAGGAATAGAAAGTTTATAGAGTACAACACAAGAGAAATTTAAAAACTTTATAGAAGTTCAAAAATTTTTTAACATTGGGGTCTATTTTTATTGTTTATCCATCTGAACAGTGCGAATAGGAAATGGTATATTTATATTATGTGCATCAAAACACTTCTTGATAGCCATTATAGCTTCTGATTTATACAGAAAAGACTCAGAAAGTTTCTTGGAAGGAATGGTAAAATATACGCTAAAATTGATAGCACTATCGGCGAACTCAGTATAATAAAAAGAAATAGCCGTATCAAGCTCTTTTTGTTGCATCATCTTCCGAATAGTAGTCTCAGTGAGTATTTTCACCTGTTCTAAATCCGATTCATAACCTACACCACAAGTTACTAATACATTGGCTGTATCACTTTCAGAATAATTTTTCATAGGATTATCTACTATAAGCTTATTGGGTATAGAAACATAGTTCCCGTCAGCCATTTTAAGCTTGATAGTACGCAAATTTATATCTTCAATAGTTCCTGTATAGCCCATAGTTTCAATTTGATGCCCTATACGAATGCTCTTGCTAAAAGATAAAGTAATGCCTGAAAAAGTATTGCTAAGCGTTCCTTGTAAAGCCAAACCGATAGCTAATCCAGCTACTCCAGCCCCTGCCAAAATGGTTTTGAACATATTTTCGAGATCTAAAATATTTAGCGAAAACATAAAGAAGGTAATAACTACTAAAACAGAAATAATATTACCAAGCATTATGCGCGAAGAAGGTTTTACACCGCGCCTTTCTAAGATACGAATGGCTATTTTTTTGATAAGTCTAGAAAGATAAAAGCCCAAAATAAAAACTAATAAAGCTATTACAATATTAGGTGTTTTATCGATGAAGAGTTGAATCCATAGATGTATTTTTTTAGTGAATACTTCTATAATATTAATATAATCATTTACTATTCCGTTTTTCATTGAGTCTAATGAGTTTATTTTATCAGCTGGCAAAAGTACAAAATATATTGTTGATAGTCACTTTTTTGTTATTTATTACATAAATGAGGCTGTCTGAAAAGATTAGACAGCCTCATTTATGGAAGTTATATTCGTTTATTAACGTGAATAATTAGGCGCTTCTTTGGTGATGGTAATATTATGGGGGTGGCTTTCGGTAATTCCGCTTGCAGTGATGCGCACAAAGCGACTCACGGCTTGCAACGTTTCGATATCCTTGGCACCACAGTATCCCATACCTGCGCGCAAGCCTCCGATGAACTGATGCATACTTTCTTGTAGTTCGCCTTTGTATGCCACGCGCCCTACAATGCCTTCGGGGACAAGTTTTTTGATGTCGTCTTCTACATCTTGGAAATAGCGGTCTTTACTACCTTGGTTCATCGCTTCTACCGAGCCCATACCGCGATAAGATTTGTGTTTTCCGCCTTCAAAAATGATAGTTTCCCCCGGTGATTCCTTAGTGCCAGCAAGCAGAGAGCCAAGCATCACACTATTGGCACCTGCGGCGATAGCTTTTACGATATCGCCGGTGTAGCGAATGCCTCCGTCGGCAATCACAGGGATTCCTTCGCCTTTAAGAGCGTTTGCAACGTTCATCACCGCTGATAATTGAGGATAACCCACGCCTGCCACCACTCTGGTAGTACATATAGAGCCTGGACCTATGCCTACTTTCACTGCATCGGCGCCATTTTCGGCTAAATAAAGGGCGGCCTCGGCTGTGGCAATGTTTCCTACCACTACTTCTAAGTCGGCAAACTTGCTTTTTACGGCATTAAGAGCATTCACTACGCCTTTCGTATGTCCGTGAGCTGTATCGATAACTACGGCATCAACTCCTGCTTGTACAAGGGCTTCGGCGCGGTCTACCACATCGGCAGTAACACCTAAGGCTGCTGCTACGCGCAAGCGCCCTAAGTTATCTTTGTTAGAAATAGATTTTTTTTGCAAGTTGGCAATGTCTCGGAAAGTAATAAGACCTACTAATTTGTAGTTTTTATCTACTACGGGGAGTTTTTCTACCTTACTGCGTTGTAAAATACCCTCAGCCTCCTTCATAGAAGTGCCTTCGTTGGCAATCACGAGGTTTTTAGAGGTCATTACTTCGGTTATCGGGCGATTATTATCGTGTTCAAAGCGTAAATCGCGGTTAGTTACAATGCCTTTTAAGATTCCGTTAGCATCAACAATGGGGATACCGCCAATATTGTTTTCTTTCATACAGCGTTTTGCATCACTCACCTTGCTGTTTAAGGGAAGCGTAACAGGGTCGATAATCATACCGCTTTCGGCACGTTTTACTTTGCGTATTTGTTTGGCTTGCTCCTCAATGGTCATAATTTTGTGAAGCACCCCTATGCCTCCTTCGCGTGCCATAGCTATAGCCATAGTAGCTTCGGTTACAGTGTCCATAGCCGCTGAGATAATGGGTACATTCAGGGTGATGTTACGGGTAAAACGTGAGGTTATCGATACTTCACGAGGTAATATCTCAGAATAATTGGGGATAAGAAGGACATCATCATAGGTAAATCCTTCATTAATAATTTTATCTTGGAAATTCATTTTAAAAAAGAGAATTTAGTTGCGTGCAAATGTACTTCTTTTTTTATATACGAAGCAAATTTTTTCTGAGTATTTTTCTTTTATTGACTGTTTTTTGGTAAGAAAAACACCTATCAGTTTCGGTAAACTTTCAACTGATAAGTGTTTTGTTATATGATAATGAAGAAAATTTTTTAAAAAGTATAGGTTACTCCAAAATGAACTCCTATAGATGAGTAAGGCGCATCAGGAGCTCCCTTGCCTTCCCAACTATAAGTATCTTCCAATAGAGGTGATATTTGAGTTGCCAATTGTTTCAACGCTACTGTTTGAGGAGATGCTGGAGCATTTTGTAGAGTTACCATATAACCTTTGAACTCTTGAAGACTAATTGTAGAAGTAGTGCCTGCTATAGTGCGAGTAGCTGAGAAATCTTTTAGTTTAGATTCCTTGCGAGGTACATTGATGTTAAGATATTCTCCTTCTACAAAAAAAGCTACTTTATCAGCTACTTTAAAACGATAGCCTATTCCTCCTATAAAACCAAAAGGTATTTTTCCGTGGAAATTATTATTAAAATCAGCTTTCATATCTACCATAGTTGTTGAAGGAGCCATTGGGTTAAACATTCTCAAAGGTAATTTAGCATTAAGTTCTGTTTGTATTTCGGTTTTACCACCTATTTTGGTAACACCTCCAGCACGTACATACAAATTATCAGTAATATTGAATACTAATGAAAGGGAAGCTCCATAAGCACGACCGTGTCCCTTCATATTCAATATTTGGTTTTTATTGGTAGGCATATCCTCACCGTAGAGATAACCTAAAGCTAATTCAGCTCCCCAACGTTTATGGAAGAAATAACCTCCGCGCAATTGCGCTTGATAACCTTCTCCATAACTTCCTTTTAAATCGGTGATAGCAGTAGCATTAGTAGCGTCTCTACCTAATGTCTTTTCATGAGCTTTAAATCCATACCCACCACTCACTGAAATGTATGCTTGTGAGTAGATAGCTGTTGCTCCCCAAACGAAAGCAATGACACATAATAATGTTTTTCTCATTTGTTAATTATATAATTTCATTTATTTTTTCAGTAGGGCGCCCTATTACAGCTTTATCCCCTACCACAACAATAGGGCGTTCAATAAGCTGAGGGTATTCTACCATCGCTTCTATAATTTGTTCATCAGTAAGTGTTTTTTCTTTAAAATGTTCTTTCCAAACATTTTCTTTAGTACGAACTAATTCAATAGGAGATAGTTGTAATTTAGTAAGTAGTTCTTTAATTTGTTCTCTAGAAACACCTTCTTTGAGGTAATCTACTACTTTATATGCCTTATTAGCTTCTTTTAAAAGCTCCAAAGCACAACGTGATTTGGAGCATTTAGGATTGTGATATATTTGTATCATAAACAATTTATTGATTTGTGAATTTGCTAATTAGCAAATTACTACTTCTACCCCTCTTTTTTCGAGTTCTTCTACAAACTCGGGGTCTACATTATTATCAGTGATGAGCATATCTATTTTTTCGACGTAACAGATGAAGCCAAAACCGCGTTTATGTATTTTTGAGGAATCGGCGAGGACGATAGTTTTATCTACACGTTCCATCATTTTTTTGTTAAGATGAGCTTCTCCTACATTGGTAGAACTCAATCCATAATCGAGATCTATACCTTCTATTCCTAAGAATAAAGTAGTACAAGAGAAGTTGCTAAGAGTTTCTTCGGCGAGTACACCTATAGTAGAGGTAGAGTTTTTGCGTACCTCACCTCCTAAGTGGATGGTGTTTACATTAGGATTTTTACATACTTCTAAGGCAACCCTTAATGAAGGGGTTAACACAGTAAGATTACGGAAAACATAAAGTTTTTGAGCTAATAAATTAACTGTAGTTCCTGATGAAAGTATGATAAACTCATTTTCTTTGATAAAGTCTAACGCTTTAGTAATAATACGCGTTTTTTCCTCTACATTTTGAGTTTCTTTCTCAGTTATTGTTTGATCAAACACATAGCGCATTTGCTTGCTAGCACCTCCGTGAGTACGATGGAGGTAACCTTCTTGTTCTAAGAGCGTTAAGTCTTTACGTATAGTAACTACCGAAACTTTAAGCTTTTCACTCAGTTCATTTACGCTGATGTACTTTTTGGTTTCTAAGCTCTCCAAAATCTTAGACTGTCGTTCATTAAGTACTTTCATATTTTATAATTTTATTAATATTCGTGTTGGAAAAAGTTCATTTAAAAAAGTCTTATATTAACATTTTTGGGGCAAAATTAAACATTATACTGAAAAAAACAAAAGTTTTAGAAATAAAAAAATGCTATTGCACTTAAACACAACAGCAATAATATTTTTATAATACAGATAATTAAGGTTTTAACATTAAGCTAAAAGCATTTCTAAAATCTTGTAACAGAGGGTTTTCTTCTAATAATCGTTCATATTTATCCTCAGGACTTACTGCTATTTTTTTAGCAATTTCTTCATTCACTTTTATTTGAATATTCATATCATAGTTGCGTAATGATCTATGTAGATAATCCAACAAATGATGTTCTATATTCAATATTCCTGTTTTTGCAGTATTACTTGATACTTCTAAATCAATAGTAGTTCCTTCTAATTTCAAATTAGCTATTTTTAGAATGGAGGCTTGTATACGCTCTCCTTTTGCAAGTAATTCTTCTATATAATTATCCCAATAGTGTTGAAAAGTTTCTTGAGTAAATGATTCTTTAGGTAAAGAATTAGGGTCTATTATAATCTCTTTATTGTTCTTTTGGTGTTCCGTTTTTACGTGTACACTTTTGATAGAAAATCCAGAAACTACATTATGGCGTTGTTCTTTACTAATAGAAGGAATATTAGGAATAGGAGAAGCGGTAGTTATAGTAGGCTGTGATGGTTGGACTACTTTTGTAACCTCATTAGAGGGTTGTTCTTGTCTATTAAAAACGTAAGCCGGAATTACGAAGCGTCCATCATTTTTTTTTTATCTCCTTGGTAGGTTATAGAGGCGAGTTGCATTAAAGCTATTTCTACCAATAGTCGCTGGTTCTTGCTGGTACGATATTTCAGGTCGCAATCGTTTGCAATAGCAATGGCGTCCATTAAGAAAGGAACAGTTGCACGAGCACTTTGCTCGGTATATTTTTTCTGACTCTCCTCTCCTACTTCCATTAGAGTTATGGTAGTAGGATTTTTACATACCATTAAATCACGGAAATGGCTTGCTAAACCAGCTATAAAGTGATTGCCATCAAACCCTTGTGC
Source organism: Capnocytophaga sp. oral taxon 326 str. F0382 (assembly GCF_000318295.1). Taxonomy (NCBI): domain Bacteria; kingdom Pseudomonadati; phylum Bacteroidota; class Flavobacteriia; order Flavobacteriales; family Flavobacteriaceae; genus Capnocytophaga; species Capnocytophaga sp. oral taxon 326. The sequence goes on along the minus strand of NZ_KB291464.1, from coordinate 64,561 downwards.
TATCGTATCGTTGAATGCTACTAACAACTCTGGAAGTTTATTGTCTAAAATAAGGTCGGTTACTTTAAAATAGACTTCATAGTCGAGTACATTTAGTATTTCGGAAGTAGCTTGTCGAGTAATTTTCTCTCCTGAAAAACTCACTACGCGGTCAAAGATAGAAAGGGCATCACGCATAGCTCCGTCAGCTTTTTGTGCGATGATTTGTAATGCTTCATCTTCGGCTTCTATTCCTTGTTGTTGGGCTATATACTTTAGATATTCTCGAATATCATTAATTGTAATGCGTTTGAAATCAAATATTTGACAACGTGATAAAATGGTAGGGATAATTTTGTGTTTTTCCGTAGTAGCAAGGATGAAGATAGCGTGTTTAGGTGGCTCTTCTAAAGTCTTTAGAAAAGCGTTGAAAGCAGAAGGAGATAACATGTGTACCTCATCAATAATATATACTTTGTATTTGCCTACTTGCGGAGGAATGCGTACTTGTTCAATGAGTTTGCGTATATCGTCTACACTATTATTAGAAGCAGCATCGAGTTCAAAAATATTGAAAGCAAAGTCATTTTCATCTTCCATTCCAGAAGTTTGCTCATTTATTTTTTTAGCTAAAATACGTGCACAAGTAGTTTTTCCTACACCACGTGGTCCTGTGAAAAGGAGTGCCTGTGCCAAGTGATTGTTTTCAATGGCGTTGAGGAGGGTATTGGTAATCGCTTGTTGTCCTACCACATCACGAAATGATTGAGGACGATATTTGCGTGCTGATACTACAAAGTGGTTCATTGTTATTGTTTGTTAGTTTGATAAGTACCAAAGATGAGGTTAGATTCCACTAACTTATTACCATCTTCTTTTAGGAGTACTAAGTTACTAATTGTTATTTGATGATCATAACGCAATAAAGTCCCTGTATTTTCGTTGTAAATAGGACGAGTTGCGATAGTAACTCTTCCTCCTGTAGCTTCGCTATTAAAAGTAATCTGAGGAGAAGCTGGGTATATGGTATTACAAAAATAACTACTGTTTACTGCATCACTAAAGGTGCGGTAATAGAGCTTATAGTTATTGGGTATTGTACCTGTAACTGTTTTTTCTTTATTTTCTAAGACACCTGCAGGAATTGTGAGATAAAGAGCTTGTTTTTGATTATACTTATACAGAAAATCAACAGCGGTATCATTTGCTCTACAAGAAAGAACATCAGAATTTTCAAAAGAGATAGATTCGACCTCCATATCACCATCGTTGCAAGCCATCGCGAAAAGCCCTATTATAAAAGCAAATAAAAGTATTTTTCTATTCATTCAAGTTTAATATTTTGGCAAAGATATAAAAAAATAATATATAAAAGCCTATTATTTAAGAAAAAGGAGCTAACACAACTTCTAACCCGTTGATTTCAGGGGTAATAGGTATTTGACATCCTAACCTACTATTAGGTTTTACGTAAAAAGCTTCAAAAAGCATTGCTCGTTCTTCTTCACCCATTTCAGGTAGTGTAACTTCGTTTTCATTTTGTACATAACACTGACAAGAAGCACACATTGCCATACCTCCACAAATACCTATTTCGCCATCTTGAGCGATTTCATAAGCACGCATTACTTCCATTAGGTTCATATTCATATCGGTAGGGGCTTCTATTTCGTATAGAAGCCCCTCGCGATCGGTTATTTTTAGATGTATTTCGTTCATTTATTTAGCAAAGTATTCTATTTTGCGAACACGGGCACAAATTGGTTTATCATTTTCAAACATTAATATTTGAGTCCAATTTCCCATTTTGTCAAAAGTATAACGATACTTATAGTTAAGTTCTTTTGTAATATATGAGGTGAGTAGATTATGTTCATCATATACTTTAGTAGAGGCTACTTCTGTACGGGTTTTTATTACTTGAGTTTCTCCAGATTTATTGAACATATAGTTGGTTTCTATATAAAAATTGGGGTCATCGGTAGCAGTACAAATTGATTGGATAAGACGTCCTGCTTTATTATATTTATAAGTACAGATAGTTTCTTGACTTGAGGCGTTCAGGAATTTAGCTTTAGAAAGTAACCCTTCTTTGTTGTATTCGTTTTCGGTTTTCAAATACACATTTTTGTTTAGTACTTTATCCTCTGTTTCAGAGACTTTATTAAGTTGGTTGTACTTGTAAGATTTTTCACGTGTATACTCTGGACGTATTTTCTTTTCTAACACGAGATTTTTTTCTTCATACAATTGTATATCTTTTTCTAAAGCTGAATTACTCGCTACTTTGTTTCTCTCAATACAATTGCCTAAATCATCATATTTGTAGGTAATAGTAATGAGCCATTCATTGGTATTGCCGTCAGTTTCATCTATTTTTACTAATCGGTTTTTCTCGTTGTAAAAGTATTGTCGGTTTACTAAAAGTTCACCATCTCCTAAGGAAAAAGAGGATTGACTTTTGTTTACTCTACCTTTCTTATCATAGTAAAATCGCATTCCACCAAAAGGTTGATTCTCGGCATTGTAAGTGATTACTTCGAGATTGCGACCTGTATTGTCGAAAATATAGGCAATATTGGTTTTAGAGAATTTATTTTCATCTTTTTCTATATTCCAATCTTCGGCATAAGGAAAAACGCTATAAGTTTTTCCATCGAAAGTTTTAGTACCTTTAGGGTCAGGGTCGAGAAAAAAAGAATAATCTTCTACTTTTTTAATTTTGCCTTTCAATAGTAATGTTTTGCTGCTAATTGTATCAATTTGGGCATTTAGCGAAGCAGAAAATGCTAAAAAAGTGCTTGCTAATAGTACATTTATACTCTTCATTTTATTTAGTTATTAGTATTTACTATAAGATATATTCACTGTTTAAATTGCTTTTACCACAGCTTTTTCGGCTTCTTTTCTACTGCCATCAAAGCCGTCAATTCCGACTACAGTAGTGTACTTTAATACATATTTTTTATTAGGATAAATTCGGTTGTATATACTTTGGCACATTAGGGTTGCTTCGTGAAAACCACAGAGGATGAGTTTAAGTTTTCCTGGGTACGTATTCACATCACCTATGGCATATACCCCCTCTATACAAGTTTGGTAGTCTAAAGCATTATTTACCTTCACAGCGTTTTTTTCGATCTCTACCCCCCAAGTAGCAATAGGTCCTAATTTAGGAGTAAGACCAAAGAGTGGAATAAAAGCATCGGCTATAAGAGTTTCTTTATTACCTCCTTCTTGCTCTAACACTAATGATTCCAAATGCCCATTTCCTTCTAATCCTACTACTTCATAAGGAGTTTTTAAATTGATTTTACCAGCCTCTTTTAACGCTCTTACTTTCTCAACTGAATCTAAAGCTCCTCGAAATTCATTGCGACGGTGTACTAAAGTAACTGAAGCAGTAGCTACTTTTTCAGCTAAATAAATACTCCAATCTAAAGCAGAGTCCCCTCCTCCTGCAATTACGACGTGCTTACCTGTATAGTTTCCTGGATTTTTGACAAAATAAGTCACCCCTTTATTTTCATATTGTTCAATATTAGGTAATTCAGGCTTACGAGGTTCAAAAGTACCTAATCCACCAGCTATAGCTACGGCTTTTCCTTTTATTTGGGCACCTTTTTCTGTAGTTACTATGAATGTATCATCATTATTTTTGGTGAGTGTCATTGCAGTTTCTCCAAGAGTAAATTCAGGTTGAAACTGCTTAATTTGCTCCATTAGGTTATCTACTAATTCAGAAGCTCCTACAGTAGGATATCCTGGTATATCAAAAATAGGTTTTTTAGGGTATAATTCAGTAAGTTGTCCGCCTACTTGTGGGAGTGTATCTATCAAGTGGCATTTTAAACGAAGGAGCCCTGCCTCAAATACTGCAAAAAGCCCCGTAGGTCCTGCCCCTATAATAATGATATCTGTTTCTTTCATTTATTGCTATTTTGGGGGCAAAGGTACAAAATAATTAACAATTAGCAAGTAACAATAAACAAATTATGGTTTCAGAAGTTTAAAATCATCTTTGTTTTCAATAGGTGTGTTTTGGTATTCTAAAGTCCAACCTACGGCACGGGTTGCAAAGATAAGGTTAGAAAGCTCAGTAAGCAATCTGTTTTGAGCATTGTTCTTCAAAGTAGAAGCATCTACCTTGCGTTGTAATTCTGCTTTTACTTTTTTCTGTATTTTTTCTACATCATCAGGGGTAAATGGGTTTACTTGACTCTGACTCACATCGTAATACTTCATTGTAGGGTAAATCTTCACCTCAGCTTCTGGTAACGATTTAATGATAACTTTTTTTTGTTCTTCGTTTACTTCATAGTCGATTTTGTGCAAGTCATAAGCTACTGTTACATCGGCATTTACTACTGTAAGGATTTTCTTATCAAACGATAGCAAATCCATAAAGTACTTTTGAGTATCGGTATACGAGAGCACTTCGGCAAAATGTCCTTCGGTAACTACCAATTTGCTCACATTTGCGATTTGTGTTTGTATTAGGGCTGTATCAGCCTCTAATCGTTCTTGACTTTCTTTTTTATCGCTAAAATATTTTATAAGTAGCAATACAGCGACCGCTACGACTACTCCTAATAAAAATTTCTTCATTTTTTTATACTTTATTTATTACCTACAATACACCCCAAAAAGCACGCCAAAATACCAATTCCTACACTAACTATTACATAAAAAATAGCTTTTAGTAGTTCATTTTGTTGATATAACTGCAGTACCTCCAATGAAAAAGTAGAGAATGTTGTAAAACCTCCCAAAACACCTGTCATCAGCAATAAGGGTAAAAAGCTCTCCCCTACTCTATTCTTAAAATAGCTATACAATACACCTATAAAAAAGCATCCTAATACATTTACTACCAAAATGCCTATCGGGAATGTACAAGTGCGCACTATCTTGTTGAAGGCTATTGAAAGCATATAGCGCAATGTACCTCCTATAAAGCTACCAAGGCCAACTATTAGTATATCTTTTATCATATCAACGCAAAATTAGCACAATCTTCATACGATATATTAGAAAGTAATGATGTTCAGGTATATTATCTAATATATCTACAATGACTTTGTCTAAATATTTAAATGAGAATATATAGGTTAAGTTCAATACATTATCTCCTAAATAAACTACTTTTTCATCTGGCTCTATCCCCACCTCCATTGCAATACTCTTTACAAAAGCTACAACGGCTTCGTTCTCATCAAAAAATATTCTTTGATGCTTATCCAATAGCTCAAAATAAACTCTACTTCCAGCAAAAGGTAAATTAGCATTCACCTTATCAACATAAATATCAGAGTTTATTATTTGAAAATCTTCATTTTCTATATGCTCTTCTAATATTTTGATAAGCTCTAAATCATAAAAATTCTTTTCCATTTCTAACACCTAACACCAACTGAATATTCTTATACGAGTTCTTCACCAATTCCTTTGCCTCTGCCTCATCTTTCCAACATACTTTCTCTATATCCTCCTCTGTTTGAGGTACTAACTTTTTCTTGTAAGCCGTGGTCATATCATACCAATAGGTTTCTTTCAAAAAATAGTGTCCATCGCGTTTGAATAAGTGGTAAGTAATCGTCCTAAAACGCTGTATTAGGAGCTTTTTTACCCCCGTTTCTTCCTCCACTTCACGCAAGGCACAAGTAGCAATATTTTCACCCTTTTCTTTCTTTCCTTTGGGCAAATCCCACTTGCCGTGTCGCTTGATAAGCAGTACTTTTCCTTCCTCATTATACACCACACCTCCTCCTGCTTTTATAGTGGGTACAAGCTTCTTAAATTTCTTCATAAGTTTCTCTTCCTTAGGATGATAGAGATATATTCTACTTACCTCTTTACAACCTAATTCCTCGATGATTTCATCAAAGGTTACATCTTTTAATGGAAAATATTTGACGTTCTCAATATTTTCTCGTACATTTGTCAAAATAATCGACTTATCGTCTAAAAAAATTTCATACATAAGCTTATGATTTTAGATAACATTACGGCACAACATACTGCCGAATTTTTACTGCAAATTAACGCAATAAAATTGAATTCTGAAAATTATTTTACGTGGGCAAGCGGTTGGAAATCGCCTATTTATTGCGATAATCGTATAATCCTCTCATTTCCAGAGGTTCGCAATTACGTAGCCAACACTATGGCTACCTACATAAAAAGCTATTATCCCACTGCTGAGGTGGTAGCTGGGGTTGCTACAGGGGCTATCGGAATGGGGATGTTGGTAGCCAATGCTCTCGATTTGCCCTTTGTCTATGTACGTCCTGAACCTAAAAAACACGGTCGCCAAAACCAAATAGAGGGATTACTCTCTACAGGACAGCAAGTAATCGTTATAGAAGACCTCATCAGCACTGGTATGAGTAGTCTCAATGCTGTAAAAGCTCTTCGCGACTTCGGCGCTGAAGTTTTAGGTATGGTAGCTATCTTCTCATATAATTTTGAAGTAGCCAATGCCAATTTTGCTACCGAAAAGCTCTCACTCCATACCCTCAGCGACTACGACCATTTGCTCATCAAAGCCTTAGCTATAGGCTACATCAGTGAGTATGAACTGGATACTCTCAAAGAATGGCGTAAAAGCCCCGACACATGGCGTAATTAATAAATCTGTAAATTATTAGTCAAAACATTGCGAATCTTTCAATAAATTCTCTAATCGATAAATGGGTAAATCAATAAATTAAATAGCTTGATAATCAGTGTTCCATTTTACTACCTATCTTTTTTTTCACTGAAGGAACAATATAGAAAGAACGAAGGAAGAGCGAACACATACCGAACACAAAGCGAAGATAACACGATACAACACTAACAATCAATAGCTTAAATACTTTATCTTATAATTGAAAAATTCGCAATAAAAACTAAAAAATATTAACAATTTTGCAAAATAGATAAATCGACAAATAAATATGATTCAAAAAACAGAAATCCCCGAAAACTGGGCTGTCTATATCGGTAGAGTAGAAGATAAACCCGCTGTGTTTCGTGTCAATTTAGGTATAGGCGAAACCGATTCCCCTATAGAGGGTTATACCCAATGCGTAAGGCTAAACCTTGTCCTTAAAGCACCCGATGAGTATGGTTTTACTACCGATGAGGAAAGAGAACGTCTCTATAACATTGAAGATATTATAATGCCTTCACTAAAAGAGACCGATTTTTTAGCAGGAGTTGTAACTTATCAGGGCAATACAACTTGGTTTTACTACACCCAAGAGGCTCCTCTATTGGCAGTTAATATCGAGAAGGCTTTCACAAATATCACCGATTACGAACCTGAAATACGTATCGTAGATGACCCCAATTGGGAAATATACTCCGACTATCTTTACCCCAATATCTACGAACATCAAAGCATCAAAAACAGTGCAGTACGTCGCCATTGTGAGCAGTCTGGTGACCATACCGATCAAGAGCGCCCTATAGACCACTGGTTGTATTTCAACACTGAAAAGGATATGGCAGAAGCTATCGATAAGGTGAAAGCCTTAGGCTATGAAATACAAGAAAGTCGCAAAATAGAACCCGAAGAAGGCGATGACCCTAACGAAGATTTAGGCTACCAATTGATAATTACCAAAGTAAATACTGTAGAGGCTATCGACCCCGATACTTGGGACTTGATAGATGTAGCTCTTGATACCAACGGCCAGTACGACGGCTGGGAAACCGTTTTAGTAAAATAACAAATTGCCCGTGTGGCTCGCACCAAATTGACAAATTATCCAATGAATTTAGAAACCCAAAAAACAATCGTCCCCAAGAGTGCTAAAGACCTCTTTGCTCTCTTAGAAAAAATAGAAACCTTTGAACGCTTGATGCCCGACAACATCAGCAAATTTGAAAAACTAAGCGACACTTCTTTTGTGTTTGCCTTAAAAGGAATGCCTGAGATTTATTTAGAAAAGAAAAGTAGTACCCCCCATAGCCAGCTGGTATTAGGGGAAGCAAATGGTAAAATCCCCTTCCAGCTCACTACCAATATTGCTGAAATATCAGATAAAGAAAGTGAAGTGCAACTACTCTTCAAAGGGGATTTTAACCCCATAATGGCAATGATGGTCAAAACACCTATCAGTAAGTTTATAGAGGTATTAGTAACAAAAATGAAAGACTTATAATGGCAGGCAATAGCTTTGGCACACTTTTTAGGCTCACCTCCTTTGGCGAGTCGCACGGCGAGGCATTAGGAGGCATTATTGATGGCTGTCCCCCTAATATTCTTTTAAATTTTGAAGCCATACAGCACGAACTCGACCGCCGCCGTCCGGGGCAGTCAGCTATTGTTACTCAGCGAAAAGAGGGCGACAAGGTACGTTTCCTTTCGGGTATTTTAAACGGCAAGACTACAGGCACCCCTATTGGCTTTATTATTGAAAACGAAAATCAACATTCAGCCGATTATGCCCATATAGCCGAGGTATACCGTCCCAGTCACGCCGATTATGTATATCAACAGAAATACGGTATTCGTGACTATCGTGGAGGCGGACGCTCATCAGCACGCGAGACCGTAAGCCGTGTAGTAGCAGGAGCTATAGCCAAACAAGTACTCAAAGGAATACAAATCAACGCTTATGTATCGAGTGTAGGCGAGCTTTCCCTTACTAAACCCTATACCGACCTCGATTTGGCCATAGCTGAAACCAATGCCGTGCGCTGTCCCGATCCTATCTTAGCAGAACAAATGGAAGCCTATATCAAGGCTATTCGCAAAGAAGGCGACACAGTGGGCGGAGTAGTAAGTTGTGTAGTAAAAGGAGTGCTTATAGGTTGGGGCGAACCTGTGTTCGACAAGCTCCACGCACAACTCGGCAAGGCGATGCTCTCTATCAATGCTGTAAAAGGCTTTGAATATGGTAGTGGCTTTGCAGGTACTACAATGCGTGGTAGTCAGCACAACGACCTTTTCAATCCCGATGGCTCTACACAAACCAACTATTCAGGCGGTATACAAGGGGGCATCAGCAACGGTATGGATATTTATTTTAGAGTAGCTTTTAAGCCCGTAGCTACCCTTATGCAAGAACAACCTGCCCTCGATAGCAAAGGCAACATAGTAACAATGCAAGGTAAAGGCAGGCACGACCCCTGTGTAGTACCCCGTGCCGTACCTATTGTCGAGGCAATGACCGCAATGGTGCTATTAGATTTTTGTTTGTTAAATAAAAAACACTAAATTATTTTGATAGTTCAATAGAATTTTTATATCTTTGCAGTCTCAAATTGAAAACTAATTATATCTTAATAAAGAAATGGCACATAACATTAAAAAAGGCGTAATTCTTGGAAAAGAAGTACAAGAAGTATTCAAATACGCCAAAGAAAAAGGCTTTGCTCTTCCTGCAGCCAACGTTATCAGTTCTAACTCTATCAATGCTGCTTTAGAAACCGCTGTAGCAGTAAACGCCCCAATGATTATCCAATTCTCTAATGGCGGCGCTCAGTTTATGGCTGGTAAAGGTCTCTCTAACGACAACCAACGTGCTTCTGTTCTTGGAGCTGTAGCTGGAGCAAAACACGTTCACCAACTCGCCGAAGCTTACGGCGCTTCTATCATCTTGCATACTGACCACTGTGCTAAAAAATTGCTTCCTTGGTTAGACGGTATGCTCGAAGCTTCTGAAAAACACTTCAAAGAAACAGGAAAACCTCTTTTTAGCTCTCATATGATTGACCTCTCTGAAGAGCCTATCAAAGAAAATATCGAAACTTGCAAACGTTACCTCGAACGTATGAGCAAAATGGATATGACTTTGGAAATCGAACTCGGTATGACTGGTGGTGAAGAAGATGGAGTGGATAACTCTCACGTTGATAGCAACAAACTCTTTACACAACCTGAAGATGTAGCTTTCGCTTATGAAGAACTTTCTAAAGTAAGCTCTCAATTCACTATTGCGGCTGCTTTTGGTAACGTTCACGGTGTATACAAACCTGGTAACGTAAAATTAACTCCTAAAATCTTAAGAGATTCTCAAGACTACGTTTCTAAAAAATACAACTTAGGTCATAACGCCCTTGACCTCGTATTCCACGGCGGTTCTGGATCTACTCTCGAAGAAATCCGCGAGGCTATTTCTTACGGTGTTATCAAAATGAACATCGATACCGACTTGCAATACGCTTTCACCGAAGGTGTTCGCGACTATATGAAAGCCAAAGCTGCTTACTTGCAAGGTCAAATAGGTAACCCTGAAGGTCCTGAAGCTCCTAACAAAAAATATTACGATCCTCGTGTATGGCTTCGTGAAGGTGAAAAAACTTTCGTTACCCGCTTGAAAAAAGCTTTCGAAGATCTTAACAACGTAAATACTTTATAGTATTCCCTTGATAAACTTTGTCAAAAGGCTACTCAGTATCAGGGTAGATCTTTTGGCAAAGTTTTTGATTTACTAAAAAACAAATACTTTTTAAATAGAATTTTATGAGCAACAACAATTACAATCTAAACAACAATAGTAATAGCAATAATGGCTATAACTTAAATTTCAACAACAACTACAATACTAACTATCAGAACAACAACACTCCTGAATTAGTATCGTATGCAACTAATATAGAACAAGCTACTTTCTATCGTAAAACCTACTCTCACGTAGCAATAGCACTTTTGGCTTTTATAGTAGTAGAAGCTATTTTGATAAATACAGTGCCTGAAAGTTTAATTTTCTCTATGGTTAGTAGTCCTTTCGTATGGTTATTTATTTTAGGCGGGTTCTGGTTAGGCTCTATGCTTGCTAATAAATGGACTCAAGCACAAGATAAAAGTACCCAATATAGAGGCTTAGGCATTTATGTACTTTTAGAAGCTATCATCTTCTTACCGATGATTTATATAGCAATAGATCTTAGTGATGGCTTAGCTATCATTTCGCAAGCGGGTATCATTACCTTATCATTGTTTGCGGGACTTACCGCTGTAGTGTTTCTCACTCGTGTAGATTTCTCATTCTTGCGTAGTGTATTGGTAGTAGGTGGTTTTTTAGCCTTAGGATTAATCGTTGCAGGAGCTTTGTTTAGTTTTGACTTAGGACTTTGGTTTTCAGTAGCAATGGTAGCTTTAGCTGCTGGAGGAATTCTATACGAAACCTATAACATCAAAAACGTATATAGCACCGACCAATATGTAGCTGCAGCCTTACAATTGTTCTCATCAGTAATGTTACTATTCTGGTACGTATTGAGAATCTTACTATCAAGAAGAAACTAAGAATTAACCGATTTGCTAATTAGCTAATTTGCTAATGAAAAACAACTTATTGAAACTTTGCTAAAGGTCGTCCTTTAGCAAAGTTTTTGTTTTATAAAGTTTGCTAATTTATAAATTATATACTACTTTTGCACCTTATTATTTTGTTTATGAAAATAAAAGAATCTAAATATTACCACCCTGTTAATATCCTACAACTCGATAATGACGACCATATAGAAGTATGTGATAAATATTGCCTCCTTACTTTTTCAAATCCGTTTCGCTCTTTGCTCGATGATTTGATGGCTCACATCTATCTGGGAAGTGATGATTTAGTAATCCAACGTGATAAACTGAAACATTTTGAAAAATGCACAGATTATTACACTATAGACTATGCCTCTAAACAAAATGAACTTTACGAATCCGAAGAATGCTATTATCATCCTGACTTAGAAGTTTTTCTATTGATTGACAAAAATCTTTCTAATGAGTATGACAATCAGATTTTTGAAGATGGACTTTACAGAGTGAGTTGTGTACATTACCAAAATACCAATCCTAAAGCAAAGGAACATCTCAACGCCCTGTTTTCTGAATATATCGAAAAATATGTTTCTAAAGATTCTAAGGTATCTATCTTATTAAAAACCCAAGTGGGGCTCGAAGTGAGAACACATACTATCAAGCCTTATCGCATTGATTTCGAGACAATGTATAATGATGATTTCTTTGAGATACACAATAGAGTGAAAAACGCTCTTACCAATGAGAATAAAGGAGTCGTACTCTTTCACGGAATTGCAGGATCAGGAAAAACTAATTATATCAAATGGCTTACAAGTCAAATCCCTAATAAGAAATTTATCTTTGTGCCTACCTCAATGATTGGATCTCTTACCGACCCTGCCTTTATCGGTTTGCTAATAGACAATAAAAATTCAGTATTAGTACTCGAAGACTGTGAAAACTACATAGCCGAACGCACTGCTCTCAATAGCAATACTGATGTCGTATCCTCTATCCTAAACATTGCCGATGGTATGCTCTCCGATGTCTTGGAATGCCAATTGATATGTACTTTCAATTCCGATATTTCTAAAATAGACTCTGCCTTATTGCGCAAAGGAAGATTAATAGCCGAATATAAGTTTAAAGAACTAACTGTCGAAAAATGCAATAAGTATTTACAATCTACTGATAGAGACTTCATCATAGATAAACCTTATTCTTTGGCTGAACTCACCAATATAGATGTAAAAGAACTAAAAGAACAAAACAAACAAACTAAAATAGGTTTTAAATGATACGCATATTACTCACTTTTCTCTTCTTTTCAATAACCTTTGCTCAAGAAACTGGCAGCCGAATGTCGTTGCTCTTTATGGGGGATGTAATGGGGCATATCCCTCAAGTAGAAGGAGCTTACAATGCTGATACTAAGCAATATGACTATATGCCCGTGTTTGACAAAATTAAACACAAATTCGCTCAAGTAGACTTTGCAATTGCCAATCTGGAGGTTACTTTAGCAGGAAAACCTTACAAAGGATACCCTCAATTCTCCTCTCCCGATGCCTTGGCTGCCGCCTGTAGAGATAGCGGGATAGATGTGTTAGTAACTGCTAACAATCACACCTGTGATAGAGGTAAAAAAGGAATCATCCGCACTTTAAATGTGCTCGACTCTCTTAAAATAGCTCATACAGGCACTTTCCGCAACAAAGCTGAGTTTGATAAAAAAAACCTTTTAGTGCTTTCTAAAAATGGCATTTCAGTAGGTATTCTCAACTACACCTATGGCACCAATGGCTTACCCGTCCCCGAACCTACTGTCGTAAACCGTATAGACTTCAACCTGATGAAACAAGACATTGAGAAAGCTAAAAAAGCACAGCTCGACAAACTGATAGTAGTGATTCATTGGGGAATAGAATACCAACAAAAACAAAACAAAAATCAAGAAGAAGTAGCTCAATTCCTTTTTGATAATGGTGTCGATATCATCATAGGTGGGCACCCTCACGTGCTACAACCTATGTACTATTATCCACAAACAGGACTTCATAAGGAACAGCTTGTTGTCTATTCTCTCGGTAATTTTATATCTAACCAACGTAAATCTCCTTCCGATGGAGGCGCTATGGTAGAACTAACTCTCTTTAAGGACGAGCGAGGCACTCACATCGCCGATAAAGGATATTATTTAGTTTGGGTGAATCGTACCCTTAAAACTAATAAAAAATACCTTTTTGAAATATTGCCTTGCAAAGAATATGAAACAGCTTCCTACAAAGAGCTTTCCGAGACTGCCAAAGATAGTATGAATATCTTTATAGACAACTCGCGTAAACTATTTAAAAAGAATATTTTTATCAACGAAAAAGAATAATCATCATCAATCATTCACAATTATGAAAAATTTTTTATTTTTAGCATCAGCGATTTGCTTGATAGCTTGTAAAAATCCTGAAGCTCCAAAACCTGTGGGAGCTCTTCCTCCTTCATATCAATTACCTTGGCACGAAATGGAGTACTACGCTTTTATCCATTTCAATATGAACACTTTCACCGATATGGAATGGGGTACAGGGGGTGAAGATCCTACCTTGTTTAACCCCACCGAGTTAGATGTAAATCAATGGGTGAAAGTAATTAAAGATGCTGGTATGAAAGGGGTTATTATTACCGCTAAACACCACGATGGCTTCTGCTTATGGCCATCAAAATACACAGAGCATTCTGTAAAAAACTCCCCTTGGAAAAACGGTAAAGGCGATGTAATTAGAGAACTTTCCGATGCTTGCAAAAAAGCAGGACTCAAGTTCGGTGTATACCTCTCCCCTTGGGATAGAAACCACGCCGAGTATGGAAGACCCGAATATGTAACCTATTTCCATAACCAACTCCGAGAATTACTCACCAATTATGGCGAAATATTTGAAGTATGGTTCGATGGAGCTAATGGCGGTTCTGGTTATTATGGTGGTGCTAACGAAACCCGCACTATCGATGCTCATACATATTACCAATGGGATAAAACATTCGCTATAGTACGCGAATTACAGCCCAATGCCACTATTTTCGGCGATGAAGGTCCTAATATCCGATGGATAGGCAATGAGTTAGGCTATGGTACACCTACTAATTGGAATCCTTTTACCTCTAACCCTTCCTTACAAGGAAAAGACCACCTACATCACTTAGGCGAAGGCGATGAAAATGGCATCAATTGGATTCCCGCTGAAGCCGATGTGTCTATCCGTCCAGGTTGGTATTACCACGCACGTGAAGACCACCAAGTGCGTCCATTAGAAAAAATGGTTGATATATACTACGCTTCAGTAGGTCGTGGTTACAATTTATTGCTGAATCTCCCTGTTGATAGACGCGGTTTAGTACACGAAAACGACATCAAGAGATTAATGGAACTCAAAAAAGTTATAGAAGCAGATTTTGCACATAACCTCGTAACTGATGCCTCTATAACGGCTTCTAATATTCGCGAAAATCACAAGTTTTTCAGCGCTGAAAAAACTATCGACAACGATAAAAATACCTATTGGGCAACTGATGAAGGCCTAACCAAAGCTTCCATTGATATAAACTTTACCAAGCCTACAACCTTCAATCGATTTATGGCTCAAGAATACATCCCATTAGGACAACGCGTAAAGAAATTCAAATTAGAATACCAAAAAGATGGAAAATGGGAAACTATAGATGAACAAACTACTATTGGCTACAAGCGCTTATTGCGTTTTCCGCCTGTAACAGCTACTAAAGTACGCTTTACAATATTAGACGCCAAAGCCTCTCCTCTCATTAGCAACATAGGGTTGTATAATGCTCCTGCCCTATTAGTAACACCTCAGTTCAGCCGTGATAAAAACGGACAAGTAACTCTTACCCCAGCCGATGAATCTACCGAAATTTTTTACACTTTAGACGGCAGTAAACCTACCGATAAATCGTTGCGTTACACTACTCCTTTCTCTGTTACTCATCCTACAACTCTCAAGTTTGTAGCCTACGACCAAAGTAAAAAAATGTATAGTGAAGTAGCTTCTTATTCCTTAGATATTCCTAAAACAAAATGGAAAGTACTCTCTACTATCAATGATATTCAAAAAATAGTAGATGAAGACCCCATTTCTTGGTTTATCCAAGAAAAAAGCAAAACTCCTACAGCTGTTACTATTGATTTAGGAGAAATTTTAAACCTAAAAGGATTTATCTATTTACCTTCACAAGACCGTTGGGCAGAAGGAACTATCAGCCATTATATTTTTGAAGTAAGTACTGATAATATTCATTGGAAGAAAGTAAGCGAAGGAGAGTTTGGTAATATAAAAAACAATCCTATTGAACAACGTATTACATTTGCTGAAGAAAAAGCTCGTTACATCAAACTCACAGCTGTAAAAACAGTCGATGATACCAATAGAGTATCGTATGCCGAAATAGGAATCATTACACAATAAAGTAAAGTTATGTATCTTACAAACGGAAGATTATCACAAAGCCCAAAATGGCTTTATATTATAGTTCCAACCCTGTTCTTTGCTTTTACAGGGTTGAACTTTTTTGTAGCACGATTTTTAGACACTACAGCACTTATCCAGCAAGAAATTTCTCAAAAAGGAGAATTACAATTCTTATTTGAAAATTTAGTAGTCTTTGCTATTTTCTTAGGATTATTATTGTTATGGGTAAAATACGTTCATCGTCAGCCGTTAGTAGCCCTCATCACCGCCCGACCAAGCATCAGTTGGAAACGATTTTGGTTTGCTTTTGGGCTATGGGGAAGCATAACCATTGCAATGACTTGTGTAGACTATTTATTCATCAGTCCCAATGATTATATTTGGAACTTCCAATGGATACCTTTCTTAAAATTACTTGTAATAGTAGTATTGTTTATACCTTTACAAACAAGTTTTGAAGAAATATTCTTTAGAGGCTATTTAATGCAAGGCTTAGGACTTGCAACGCGCGGTGCGTGGTTTCCGTTGCTTTTCACCTCTATTACTTTTGGTTTAATGCATATAGCCAACCCCGAAGTAGAAATATTAGGCTACAGTTTACTTATTTATTACATCGGTACAGGTCTGTTTTTAGGTATCACAACCCTAATGGATGACGGTTTAGAATTAGCCTTAGGGTTTCACACCGCTAATAACCTTTTTACTGCCCTTTTAGTCACCTCCGATTGGACAGTATTTCAAGTACCTTCCATACTACGCGATATTTCAGAACCAACCTTAGGTTTCAGTATTTGGATGCCTTTAATATTGTGTTTTCCCCTTTTATTGTATATCTATGCTAAGAAATACAATTGGAAAGAATGGAAAAAGAAACTTTTTA
The DNA here is from genome assembly GCF_000318295.1 of Capnocytophaga sp. oral taxon 326 str. F0382. Lineage (NCBI taxonomy): Bacteria > Pseudomonadati > Bacteroidota > Flavobacteriia > Flavobacteriales > Flavobacteriaceae > Capnocytophaga > Capnocytophaga sp. oral taxon 326. Next base: position 47,988 of record NZ_KB291464.1, on the reverse strand, counting down.
ATCCTTAGTAACTCTGTCGATTACATTTTCATTAGAGAGTATAATCAAAAGGTCATCTTTATTGAGTTTAACATTAGGGTCAGGGGTAACATTCATTTTGCCATCAGAATGTTTTACCGCAAGAATATTTATCTCATATTTGTGCCTCAAATTGAGTTCCATCAACGATTTTCCCACGTAACTTTTCGGTACTTTTACTTCGTAAATAAAATAATCTTCAGCAAATTTAAAATATTCTATAATGGTAGGTCTCAAAACCGAATAGGCTACTTTTTCGCCCATTAATTCTTCAGGAAATACTACTTGTGTAGCACCTATTTTGTATAAAACCTTTTCTTGGGTGTGGTTTACAGCTTTGCAAATCACATTCTTCACTCCCATTTCTTTCAACTGTAGTGTGATAAGAATACTTGCCTGAATATTATCACCTACACTTACAAAAGCAGTGTCAAAATCGTCTCGCACCACTTTTTTTAAAGCTATCTCATCTGTAGCATCTAAAATGATTGCTTCTTCAATCATTCCCTCGTTGAGAGCTTGTTTGATTACGCCTTCACGCGAATCTATTGCCAATACCGTGGCTTTGTTTTTATAGAGCGTTTTAGCTACCGATTTGCCAAACTCTCCTAATCCTATAACTAAAAAATTTTTCATAATCTATCCTATTAAAATATTTTCTTTGGGATATTTGTAATTTCCTTCAGCACGTGGTCTTGAAAAGGCAAGCATAATAGTAAGAGGCCCTACCCTACCAATAAACATCGTAAAAATCAATATTAACTTAGAAAAAGTACACAATTCTGGAGTAATTCCCGTTGAAAGCCCACAAGTACTAAATGCCGAAATAAGCTCAAAAGCTATTTTGGTAAATTCTATGTTAGGTTCTAAAGCGGTAAGAACGATAATCATCGTTAGCACATACATCATCGCTATAAAAACAAGAGCTGAAGCTTTGTTAAAAAGTTTCCAAGAAATACGCCTTTTAGAAAATTCAATATAATTCTTGTTAAACAACGCTGTTTTTATCCCTAAAAACAAAATACCAATAGTAGTAGTTTTAACCCCAGAACCTGTTGAATTAGGTGAGGCTCCTATAAACATAAAAGTTACACAAAATAGAATAGTAGCACTACTCAAATGTTCTAACGGAATGGTATCAAAACCTGCTGTACGCAAACTCACCGAATGAAAAAAACTAATAAGCAAACGATTGAAAGTACTCTTACCATATAAAGTGTAATAATTACCGTATTCCAAAGTAAAAAACAGAAAAGTCCCCGCTAAAAGCAATATAATTGTAGTAATAATCGAAAACTGTGAATTGATATCCAACCTCCGACGCTTTTTGCGTAAATATTCATACGATTGAATAATAGTAGTAAAACCTAAACCTCCAAAAATAATGAGTAAAGCAATCACCCCATTCACAAAAATATTATAGGTATAGCCCTCAAAACTATTAGAAAATAACGAAATCCCAGCATTACAAAATGCCGAAACCGAGTGAAATACCGCCATAAACAATGCGTGCGCAAAGGAATAGTCCTGAATAAATGAACAAAACAAAAATAACGCCCCTACAGCCTCAAAAAGTAGAGTTATAAGCACTACACGCTTAGTAATCGCATAAATATCATAAGTCTTGTTGTGGTTGAGCCCTTCAGCAACCAAACGTTTAGTATAAAATCCAATACGTTTAGCTATAAGTAACACCAAAACAGAAGAAATAGTAAGCACTCCCAATCCTCCAAACTGAATGAGCACTAACAAGATAAGTTTTCCCCAAATAGTGAATGTAGCCCCAATATTTATCACCGAAAGCCCTGTAACTGTCACTGCCGAAGTAGCCGTAAAAAATGCCTCTAAAAAAGATAGGTCTTTTTCTGCTATGTGTGCAAAAGGCATCATCAGCAGTAAAGCTCCTAACACTATCAAAGCAAAAAAGGAAAGCATTATTAGCGTATAAGGGGATATTCTTTTTAACATCTGTTACATTTATTTTCAGCAGGCAAAAGTACAAAATAATTTCAAAACACAAGACTAATTTGTTAATCAATAAGTTATTTTTACTAATCTTCTATTCAAAATACCAACTGTAAAATGTTAGTTAACTAAAGTAACCAAGTGTTTTTCAAAAGAAAATAACAACTATCTCTATCCAAAATAAAAATGAATTATTTAGGTATTAAAAATAAAAATACCTTTTTCGCTTGTTTTCTTAAATTATATTATTACCTTTGCAACTTATAACATTTAACACTAAAAAGTAAATAAAAAATGAATAAATCTGTTTATGTCATTGCTGCAAATACCCATAGTGGTAAGTCGGTAGTGAGTTTGGGAGGCTTGCCAACGATTAAGCGCAACACTGCCAAGGTAGGTTACTTTAGACCTATTGTAGAAAGTAAATCTAAAAAAGATACTTTCATCGAAACTGTTTTAGAACATTTTAAACTCGATATGAGTTATGATGATGCCTATGCCTACACACGTCAAGAGGTTATCGCTCTTAAAAACGAAGGTAATATAGGCGAAGTGTATGATACTATCATCAAAAAATACAAAGCCTTAGAAAGTAAGTTTGACTTTGTATTAGTCGATAGCTCAAGTGCCGTAGACGATAGCTATTTCGATGCAAACTTCAATGCTTCAGTAGCTCAAAGTCTCAACATTCCTGCATTGGTTGTTCTTAAAGATAATTTTGCTTCAGAAGATGAACTCGCTAACCAAGTACAAGCTACCCTAAACAATTTTATAGAAAAAGATGTTCGCGTACTCAGCGTGTTTGTAAACAAAGCTACTAATGCTACTGCTGCTACTATCAACCGTTTAGAACAGCGCTTCAGCGATACTACTTTTACCGTTATTCCGCGCAAAGAAGAACTCTCTCGCCCTACCATTCGCGAGATTGCTAACGCTCTCAATGCCGAATTCCTTTATAAAGGTGATAATATCGACGTTACCACCAAACGCACTATTGTAGGAGCTATGCAGTTATCTAACTATTTAGCCAAGCTAAACGAAGATACTTTGGCAGTACTCCCTATCGACCGCATCGACCTCATAGCAGGTTCTTTGGTAGCTAACTATTCTAACTTCTCTAACATCAAAGGGGTAGTGCTCTACGGCGACCTACCTCTCAACCCTTCTATGAGTAAGATTTTCGACGGTATCCAAAAGAATATCCCTATAATGGTAGCTAAAACTGATACTTTCGAAACTGCTAATATCATCGGTAATACCCAAGCTCATATCTACCCTGAAAATACTGAAAAAGTAAAAATGCTTCTTCAACTATTTGATGAAAATGTAGATGCCGAAAAACTCAACAACAGTATCGCTTCTTTCAAATCAGAAACTATTACCCCTCGTATGTTCCAATACAATATGGTACAGAAAGCTCGTGCCGGACAAAAACGCATCGTGCTCCCTGAGGGTACTGACGACCGTATTCTTACAGCTGCCTCACAATTAGCCGAAGATGAACTCGTTTACCTCACTATCTTGGGAGAACCCGAAGCCATTAAAACTCGCGCTAAAAACATTTTGGGCTTGAAATGGAACGAAGAACGTATCAGTATTATCAATCCCGCTGAGAGTGATAAATATGAGGCGTATGCCGAAAAACTATACGAATTGCGCAAGAGCAAAGGTTTGGAACTTTCACAAGCTAAAGATCTAATGCTCGATGCATCTTATTTTGGTACAATGATGGTATTCCTCGGTGATGCCGATGGTATGGTATCAGGAGCAGTGAATACTACTGGTCACACTATCCGTCCGTCTTTGCAATTTGTAAAAACTAAACCAGGGGTAAATACCGTTTCCTCTGTATTCTTTATGCTCTTGCACGACCGCGTATTGGTATATGGCGACTGTGCCGTAGTGCCTAACCCTACCGCTGAACAGTTGGCTGATATTGCTATCAGCTCTGCCGACTCTGCTATTGCCTTTGGCATCGAACCTAAAGTAGCCCTCCTCTCCTACTCTTCTGGTAATTCTGGTAGTGGTGCCGATGTTGATAAAGTGCGTGAAGCAACAGCCCTTGTAAAAGAGCGTCGCCCCGAGTTACTCGTAGAAGGACCTATACAATATGACGCTGCGGTAGACCCTAAAGTAGGAAAACAAAAAATGCCAAATTCACCCGTGGCAGGACAAGCCAATGTGCTTATTTTCCCAGACCTTAACACCGGTAACAACACCTATAAAGCGGTGCAACGTGAAACAGGAGGTTTAGCCATAGGCCCTATGTTACAAGGTTTGAAAAAACCTGTAAACGACCTCAGTCGTGGGGCTCTTATCCCTGATATTTACAACACTGTACTTATCACTGCAATACAATCAGAATTTTAGTATATCCTCCCTACCCCCTCTCTAAAAGAGGGGGAAACTAACGACTAATAACAAAAGACTAAAATGGAAATATTAATCATTAATTCAGGGAGTTCATCTCTCAAATATCAGCTTATCGACTCTAAAACAGGAGAATCAAAAGCAAAAGGAATTGTAGACCGCATCAATATTAACGGTAGCTACGTGAAATATGTAGCTGTGAAAAACGGCAAAGAAGTAGAAGTAAAAAAAGAGCAACCTATCCCTACTCACGAAGTGGGTATGAATTTGGTAGCTGAACTTCTTACAGACCCCGAAGTAGGCGTTATCCACAACCCTAACGAAATCAAAGGGGTAGGACACCGAGTAGTACACGGAGGTGAAAATTTCGTACAACCTACTGTAATTACCGATGAGGTAGTAGCCGAAATCAAACGCCTTATTCCTCTATCTCCTTTGCACAACCCAGGACATTTAGAAGGAATACGCGTAGCACAAAAACTTTTTGACAAAGCTACCCACGTAGCCGTGTTTGACACTGCTTTCCACCAAACTATGCCTGCTAAAGCCTTCCGCTATGCCATTCCTAATGAATACTATGAAAAATACGGATTGCGCGCTTATGGATTCCACGGTACCAGTCATAAATATGTAGACGCTCAAGCTCGTAAATACCTCAACAACCCACATATCAAAAACATTACTATTCACTTGGGAAATGGAGCGAGTATGGCTGCTGTAAACGAAAAAGGACAATGTGTAGATACCTCAATGGGACTTACTCCACTCGATGGACTCATTATGGGAACTCGCACTGGGCAGATAGATGCCTCTGTAGTTTTCTTCTTGGGACAAGAATTAGGTATGAACTATGAAGAAGTGAAAACACTCTTTAACAAGAAGAGTGGTATGCTTGGGCTCACAGGACATTCTGATGCTCGTGATGTAGCAGCTCTATATCGTTCAGGTGATGCCAATGCAGCTCTTTGCTATGAGATGTACGGCTACCGCATTCAGAAGTTTATAGGCGCTTATACAGCAGCTCTTAATGGTTTGGATAGTATTGTATTTACCGCAGGTTTGGGCGAAAACGATGCTCTTACCCGTTCATTTGCTTGTAAGAATATGGATTTCTTCGGAATCAAACTCGATGAGAAAAAAAACGAAGAACTCAATCATCCTACTAAACCCGTAGAGATTCAAGCTGCTGATAGCCGCGTGAAGATACTTATCATCCCTACTAATGAAGAATTGCAAATAGTAAATGAGATAGTAAATTTGGTTAAATAACAAAAATAACAAATCATTAGACTATACTGAGGCTTACCCAAAAGTCTCAAAATTGCCTTTATGACACTAAACTTTGCCAAAGTTTTACACTTTGGCAAAGTTAATTATACTGATAATCAATTATTATTAGTTATATTATAGAGGGTTAGCAAATCGCCCTCGCAAAACAAAACTCTTCGAATAGCCTCTTTTTTCATTAAATGTTTAAGCCATTAAAAAATACTCCTATTTCCCAACGATTCTTATAAAGATTAGCCATCTGAAGTTGACTTAAGGCATTAGTTAAGAAATTAATTCACATTTTCTCTTCTTCTACACAAAACTTTATAAGTCTTATTACTTTTAGGTATAGTAATACACCACGAAAACTTTCGCGATTACTTAGTATAGCAAAAAGTAGATTCCAACAAGAATAATGTTTAACATATATGCTGTCAGAATAGCTATCAACTATATTCTATTAAGCTTAATGCAATTGAAAAAAGATATTAGTTGTATAAAAATGTAATTATCTTAACACGTAGCTGATTGTTTTATTTGCAATATAAACAAAATATATTCAAGTATATTTGACTAAAAATCAATATAACTTACTAATAATTAGCTGGTTAAAAAGGATTTCTTTTTTTTTAAACAGAATAGTAGTAGACTTTATTATATCTAAAACCTAATTTTTTGTTAAAATATTTTTTCCATCGTATAATAATATTTCATATCTTTGCAACCGATATATTAAATAACGTCAGTTCAATATAACAAAACACTGATTTACAACTATGAAAATCAATAAATTACTTACATTGAACTCACGTTAAATAACAAAAGGCGATAACCCGAAAAGCCTTTAACAGAGTAGGGAAGTAATTTTAATTTTCAGTTTTTATGGAAGAAAATACAACTTCAACACAAGAACAAACAGTATCTCAGGCACAGCAACAAGCTCAACAAGTTGCTAAAGAAAACAATCCTCCTACTATCATTATCCAAAATACCCATTCTTCTAATAGTAATGGGATAGGTACAGCTGGTTTTATATTAGCTTTAATAGCTATCTTTTTAGTATGGGTTCCTTTCTTAGGATGGATCGTTTGGATTTTAGGACTTATTCTATCAGGAATAGGCGTTACCAAAACACCTAGAGGATTAGCTATCGCAGGACTTGCTATTTCTCTAATAGGTCTTATTTTCCTTATCCTTTTAGCTACTTTTTTTGTAGCAAGTACTGCTGTTTCTTAACTTATACTCAAACTAAAAATACCTCCAAAATTCAAATTTTGGAGGTATTTTTCATTATTTTCAAATTAAAAAAAATATAAAACTTTATTCAAACCCCGAAAAAATCAAGGATAAGTAATGCTTTTCTATTTTATAATCTTTTGATAATTAATTACTTTTATATTTTTCATATTTCGAAATCAAAAATAAATAAATATTTCTTTGGTAGTAAAAAAAAAAAGTAGTACCTTTGCAACCGCAAAAGAGAAAAAGATATAGATTAATGGCGAGGTAGCTCAGGTGGTTAGAGCGTTGGATTCATAACCCAAAGGTCACGGGTTCAAATCCCGTCTTCGCTACAAAATAGGCGTAATTAGTTTGATAATCAACTAATTACGCCAAGTTTTTTTTAAAATAGCTGTGTCAGTTTTTAGATTTCTCTATGTTCATTATCACTTTTTCAAATGTTCTGCTATAAGTTCTAATTCTTTATACCATTCTTCTCCAAATTTTCTAATAAGGGCTTCTTTTACAAACTTATAAATTGGCATCTCTAACTCTTTCCCTAAAGTACAAGCTTCATCACATATAGGACTCCAACGATGATAATTTACCGCTGTAAATGAACTATACTCTTGCAAACGTATGGGATATAAATGACAAGATATAGGTTTCTTCCATTCTATTTTTTTATCATTATATGCTTGTTCAATAGCACAAAGTGCCCAACCTTTTTCATTTCGTACTACATAAGCACATTCTCCCCTATTTATCAATGGGGTTTCCCATTCTCCGTCTTCTCCTTTTACATATATTCCTTGCTCCTCTATAGCTCTCTTTCCTTCTTCAGTAAGGTATGGTGCCACTTCTGGATAAATACGTTTCATTATATTGAGTTCTCGCTCTTCTATAGGCGCTCCCGCATCTCCTTCTATACAACAAGCTCCTTTGCAGGCGCTAAGGTTACAAACAAAATCTCTTTCTACTATATCTTCTGAAATAATAGTATTAGCTACTTGTATCATTTTATTAAATTATTATGTTAACAATAAAAAAATAAAAGAGTAAAATGTTACTTTTAACTCTTTTATCTGTTTTAAAATTTTTAAAATCAATATACTGACCTATTCTTTATTTAGATTTTCTTAAGTTGTTGTTGCATCATTCTTATTTGTTCGGTCATAAGATTTTGCTTGTCTAACTTTTTAGCTTCTGTAAGAAGCTCTTGGGCTTCGCGTTTTTTGCGTTTTTGCATCATTATACCTGCTAAACTCAATTTTGCCATTGCTACATCGTAATTCATTGTGAGCCCTAATTGTAAGGCTTTACGAAAGTATTTTTCAGCTTGTGTAAGGTTTTTTTGCGAATAAATAATTCCGTACATATAGTTGTAATACCCTTGTTGTTTGCGTAATAAGGCTGTTTCTGGGTCTACGATTTTGCCAAGCCATTTTTCCATTCCTGCAAAATCTTGTTTTCGCAAACGCAAAAAGGTAAGCAATATAAACTCATTGCGAAAATACAATAAAATAGGAATAAGTGATAGAAAAATGAGAGCAATACCATTCCCTATATTTCCTCGAGTGAATTGATATACTGCCCAAGCTACAATAAGGACAGCTACAACTATTTTTAAGTATTTGTTTTGTAGATATTTCATTTATAGTTTTATTTAAAAAGTTTGCAAAAGTAGTGAATTTCACTGAATAATACTAATATTTAATTGATTTTTTGAATAAAAAGATCTTCAGGATACTCTATATGAGTGAGAAACAATCCACAAGCTGGCACTGATGCTCCTGCTTTATTTCTATTCTTGCTGAGAATAATATCTTCAAAGTCTGTAAGTGATAGCTTTTGTAATCCAACATCTATAAGAGTTCCTACAATAGCACGCACCATATTGCGCAAGAAACGATCGGCTGTGATGGTAAAGATAAGTTGTTTGTCTATTTTCTCCCAATGTGCTTTATAAATTCTGCATATAAAAGTCTTTACATCGGTATGAGTTTTAGAAAAACATTGAAAATCGCTATAATCAAGGAGTATTTGAGCAGCTTCATTCATTATTGCTACATTTAATGGATGAGTGAAAAACATTGCATAATCATACGCAAACACATCTTTTTGAGTACTAATATGATACTGATAGGTACGTTTGAGAGCATCAAATCGGGTATGAGCATTTGGTTTCATCTCATATATGTTGTGAACAGCAATATCTTTTGGTAAGAAAGCGTTTAATCTGTGTACAAAGTTGGTAGGTAAAGGTTCGGTTACATCAAAATGAGCAAACATTTGTGAAGCATGTACACCACTATCAGTACGTCCTGCTCCTACTACACTTACAGGAGTTCGAAGTATTGTTGAAAGTCCTTGCTCTAAAACTTCTTGCACAGAAATAGCCTTCGGTTGAGATTGCCAACCGTGATAGTTTTTACCAAAGAAAGAGAGTTCTATAAAATAACGCATTTCGACAAAATAGAATATTTTATTGAATAGGAATAAAAAAATAGGAATTAGAGAGAAAAGTCTAATTCCTATTTTTTATTTTCATAGGATTCAATTATTGTCCTAAAAGTTTTTTTACACGTTGGAAATTAGCACTATCTCCTAAAGCTCCATAGATGTTTTTCAATTGTTCTAAGATGTTTTCAACATTACCATTTGCTTTGGTATAGTTTTCTAATACTTCAGCACCTTTTTTGAATAAACTATCTTTTTGATCTCTCAATGCTTCAAATTTAGCAATATCAGCTTTAGAGTTTCCTAATTTGTTCATTTGCTCAATCAAACTATTTCCCTCGTTGATGTAGGTAGTAGAGATATTCAAAGCGGCATCGGCGTAGTTAGGTTTAATTTTAAGCGCTTGTTCAAAACCTTTGCGAGCTTCTAAAATATTACCTTGTTGCATATTGATTACCCCAATATTGTAGTGAAGGTCAGCATTATTTGGATCAAGTTGAGCAGCTTCTTGCATTAGTTGTTTAAATTTTTCTTTATTGTCTAACTGCAAGTATACATTAGCTTCAGCAAGGATGATGTTCGCATCTTTAGGATATGCTTTTTTAGCATCTTCAAATGCTTTGATAGCCTCATCAACTTTCTTTTGTTCTACATAGATAAAGGCTATGTTTTTTATGATATCGGCACGTTTAGAAGGCGTTTTTTCAACTCTTGCTTTTTCGTGAGTCCCTGCTTTTACCATTAGTTCAGCTTGGTTTTTATCAGCGAAAGTCTCATCTTGTTTAGTTTGTTTATTGGTTGCGATATAAAGTGTTTCAGCTCCATCATAACCAAGGTCTTTAAGTTCTGAGTACAATTTCACGGCTTTATCATAGTCTTTACCTTCCACTGCTACTACAGCAGCATTGTACAAGAACACAGTATCGCGAGCGCTAAGACGATATACTTGTTCAAAAGCTATTGAAGCATTTTTGTAATCCTTAACTTTGTACTTCTCTTGAGCTTGCCCTACTGCAAAGTTTATAGCTTCATCAGCTAATGATTGTAACTGATTAGTATATTTTCCTTTACCGCCTTCTAATTGTTTTACTTTAGCAAAAGCAGCGGTAGCGTTTTGCAAAGAAGCCAAACTTTTGTTTTTTTTAGTAAGCTCAATATTAGCTTGAGCTTCTAAGAAATAGAACTGAGGAGCGAACTCAGTACCTTCTATACTTCCTTTAATGGCATTTAAACCACTTTGAGCTGATGTTAAATCACCTTTACGGATTTGTTTTTCAATCTCTTTAAGTTCTTTTTTTTGTCCGAATGCGACTGCCGAAATAAGTAGAGCAGCAGCCATTAATAATGGTTTTCTCATATTGTTTTGCAATTTTAAAACAGTTTTTTGTTTTATGTATTCATTTATAAGTCGCAAATGTAGTGCTTTATTTTAAAAATACCAAATATTTTTAACTTTTTATTTAGAAACAAATATTATACCAATTGTATTATTTTGATTATTAGATTATTGCTTTTTCAAAGGAATAGACTACATTCCTAAGAACCTCATCACTTTGTTGTTATGACGGGTAGTAACATTGAGTTGTTGTGTGAAACTAATTCTAAAAGTAGAGTTTTTAATACTTACAAGGTCGGAATCATTAAAATATACACGCTTGTTGTTATGCAATATTGAAAAATCTATTGTTGAACTTTTAATTTTGTAAGTAAGAGCTATGTTATATCTAAAATTTACATATTGATTGATTTTCATTTTACTTATAGGAGCTGTTTCTCCACCAAAATAAAATCCTAATCCTATTAAGCCGCTAAAAGTGAGATTGGGGGCAAGTTGCCAAAGATTGGCTACCCCTCCACTAAATCCAGCTTGTATATGTTTAAAATCGTCAGTTCTATCTGGATCCACAAGAGGCAAGCTGAGTTTATGATGGAAAACACCTCCTCCAAAATAGAAACTGAAAAAAGGTTTTAGTGGTTCACCTTCTGGATTAAATATATTTTTTAAAGAGGTTTCTCTCCATTTGGTAAAATACAAAAATTCACTTCCTATCTGTTGTACACGAGCATCTTTGAGAAGGTGTATATTTTGACCATTTTCATAATAGAAACCTTTATAACTTTGATAATAAATATCTAACAAAAACTTATTGCTAATAAAGGAATGTAATTGAAAATCAAAATAGCTCGTTTTTCCATATTTATTTTCGTTGCGCAAAGGCATTAAACCTCTAGCATAATCAAGGTTTACATAGGTATTATGTACTCCTAACCCCAACCCCATTGTAAGAGGATAGTTAGGTAATATTGTTTTATTTTTCAAATCTTTATTAATAGGAGCGTCTTCTATATCAACTGCGAGATAATTGATACTCAATGAAGGTTTTATCCACACTTTATAGTGGTATCTTTTAGTAGCTGTGGTATCTTGTGCCCATAAAGTAGTGATTGATAAGAAAAAAAGAATTATGTATTTCATTTTGTCAGAAGTTAAAGAAAAAGGAGTTAGGGCTTGTAGAACCTTTGTCAAAGTCGTAAAGGACTTTGACAAAGGTTCTACAAAGTTTATACCTTAAATTTTAGTAACCTAAGATTTTTAGCATTTCATCAGCTTTTTGTTGTTCCATAAAGAGACGGGAGGTAAGGTTACCATTTTTATCTTTATCGATAAGTACGATTTTAGGTTGTGGAATGAGGCAGTGTTGCAATCCCCCTACCCCACCAATACTATCTTGGTATGCTCCTGTATTGAAGAAACCTATATAGAGTGGTTTATTTTTGTTATATTTAGGCAGATAGATAGCGTTCATATTTTGTTCGCTGTTGTAATAATCATCACCATCACAAGTGAGTCCACCGAGGAGTACGCGTTCGTACTCATCATTCCAACGGTTGATAGGTAATAATACAAAACGTTTATTAATAGCCCAAGAATCGGGTAAAGTAGTAATGAAAGAGGAATTAATCATATTCCATTTCTCGCGGTCGTTTTGTTGTTTTTGGTACATTATCTCGTAGATAGCGCCTCCTGCCTCACCCACTGTAAAACTACCAAATTCAGTAAAAATGTTGGGTACGGGTACTTTTTCTTGGTCGCAAGTAATTTTTATCTGACGGATAATCTCATCAACCATATAGGCGTAGTCGTACTCAAAAGCTAACGAACTCTTGATAGGGAAACCTCCACCTATATTAAGGCTATCAAGTTCAGGAGCTACTTTTTTAAGTTGGATATAGACGCGCAAACACTTCAAGAGTTCATTCCAATAGTAAGCATTATCTTTAATACCTGTATTGATAAAGAAATGCAACATTTTGAGGCGTACTTTAGGGTTATCTTTAATCTCACGATTGTAGAAAGGTACAATATTTTTGTAGCCAATACCTAAACGACTGGTATAGAACTCAGAACGAGGGTCTTCTTCAGAAGCAATACGAATACCAATATTGTATGAGCCTTTTATTTTTTCTTCAAACAAATTGATTTCCTCATAGTTATCAATGATAGGAATACAATTTTGATAGCCACGATTGATAAGATCGGCAATGCCATCAATATAAGCATCGCGTTTGAAGCCATTACACAAAATATAATTCTCTTTGGTAATCAATCCTTCGCTGATAAGGTTGTTGATAATGTTGATATCAAAAGCTGAAGAGGTTTCCATGTGGATATCATTCTTCAAAGCTTCTACCATTACGTGTTTGAAATGAGAACTTTTGGTGCAATAACAGTAGTTATAAGCCCCTTTGTATTTGTGTTTTTTAATAGCTTTTTCAAACCATTTTTTGGCACGTTGAATATTCTCGGATATTCTGGGTAGATACATAAATTTGAGGGGAGCTCCATACTTGCGTACAAGTTCCATCAAATCAATATTGTGAAAGCGAAGTTCATCGCCATCTAAAGTAAATTCATCTTGTGGAAAATAGTAGGTTTGGTCAATTAGGTCGATATATTTATTTTTCATTTGTACAGTGTAAATTAAATAATGAGTAATTTTCTATAAAAAAACATTTGAGGCAACCTTAATTTGTTACCTATTTATTACCTAACTACACCTGATTCAAATACGAAGTGGTGAAAGACTACTTTTAGCCTTAAATTTAATTTGTAGAGAATGAGTGCGTGCAGAGTGAAAATAACTTAAAAATAAAATGTTCATTTTCAACGACCAAAGGTTTTAGTAATTAAATTATCTTATACTTCAGAAATAGTATATTACTATTTGAGTGCAAAAATAATTATTATTTTTGAATTACAAACACATTGGATAGAAAAAAGTGAGGAATATTTTATAGTCTGGAACATTCATTTAGATATTTTTAAGGTTCAAGTTGTGGAATATACTCATTTTATAGAGGACAAAAATACCTCCAGAAAGGATAAAATTTCTTGGAGGTATTTTTTATAAAAACAAATACTATTTTGATTTTCCTTGATTTGCAACGCTGTTAATAGCAGCTGCAATTGCTTCTTGGTCACCTAAGTAATAGTGTTTGATAGGTTTTAAGTTAGCATCAAGTTCATACACCAAAGGTACCCCTGTAGGGATGTTAAGTTTAAGGATTTCATCCTCAGAAAGTCCATCGAGGTATTGAACTAATGAGCGCAAACTATTACCGTGAGCTGCAATGATCACACTTTTACCAGCTTTGATGTCAGGAGCTATCTCGTTGAACCATATAGGCAACATACGATCATAGCAATCTTTAAGGCTCTCTCCGGGAGTTTTTTCCTCTTTAGTAAGTGAGTTGTAACGACGGTCGTGTGAAGGGTGACGTTCATCGGATTCTTCGATAAATGGAGGGCGTACATCGTAAGAGCGACGCCATAAAAGTACTTGGTCTTCACCATATTTAGCAGCTGTTTCAGCTTTGTTTAAGCCTTGTAATGCTCCATAACTTTTCTCGTTGAGTCTCCAGCTTTTGTGAGTAGGTACCCAAAGGTCACCCATTGCTTCTAAAGCATTGTTCAAGGTTTTGATAGCTCTTTTAAGTACAGATGTGTAGGCAACATCGAATTTGAAACCTTCTTCTTTCATAACACGTCCTGCTTCACGAGCTTCTTGTACTCCTTGCTCAGTTAAATCTACATCTTGCCACCCTGTGAATAGGTTGAGCTTGTTCCATTCACTTTGTCCGTGGCGTAAAAGTACTACTTTATACATATATAATTCAATTAATTTTGTTTTTATTCGCCTTCATTTTTTCCTCCTAAGCCTTTAAGGAAGTTACCTAATTGTTTTTTAGCTTCCTTTTTAGCCTCTTCTTTGGCTTTTTCTTTCACTTTAGTCATTGTGCTATCTCTGTTTTTCATCAGTCCACCAACAGTTTTTGTGATTTCGCCTGCTGTACCTGAACTGGTTTTACCTCCTAAAGCCTTTTGTAATGCGTCGGTGCCTTTAGCGGTAAGGTTGTTAATTTGGTTTTTAGCTATTTGGGTAGCCAAATCTTTTACTACGGTTTTGGCATCAGTGCTTACTTGAGGTTTTTTGAAAGTTCCACCTACGGTTGCTACCACAGGCAAGTTGGTTATTTTTTTCTGATTTTCAGGAGTGAGTTTTGACAACAAACCTTCAGCCTCTTTACCTAACATTTGAGGAGGAACATTGAAAGTGAGCTTATAATTCATCTGTTGGTCAAATCCGTGAGAACCTGCTACTTCTATGGCTACATCTTTATATTTGATAGTAAAAGGTTTAATTTTTACTTTTCCATCCTCAAAATCAACCGCTGCTTTTACATCTTTCAGGTTGAGATTGGCTAAATTTAATCCTGTAAACTGACTGTCTAAGGCTGAGAGTAGAGGAGAACCGTGGCTGTCAATCTTAGAGTCTATAAGCGCGGCAAATAGGTCGCCAGAGATACTGTTAATTTCAGGAGTTAAATCGTTTTTCAAATTACCTTTTACATTGATAACTGTATTCACTTTTCCTTGTACGGCTTTTGCAATAGGAGCTATCTTTTCGAGCATAGTAATTTGTGTAAAAGCATCGGATATGTTAAGGCGATTGAGGTTCAAGTCTACGTCAAAGGTAGGTATTTTTTCTTTGGTAGACACATCACCTGTAAGTGCTATATTCCCTCCAAAAATATCTGATTTTAAGTTTTCTAAAGCCACTTTTTGGTCTTTTATAATTAGCTTACCTGATACGTTGCTTAATTTTAAATTGTCGTATAACACCGTATTAGCTTTGGCAGTAAGTGCACAATCTAAGAAAGCGGGTACTTTTATAGCTGATTGAGCAGGAGCTTTAGCAGTTGTTTTAGGGGCTTCTTTAGTTTCTTGTTTAGGAGTTGCTGTTTCGGCAGTAGCAGGTTGCATAAAATCATTTACCACCAATTTGTTAGAAGAAAGGTTAAAGTTCCCTTTGAGGATTTCTTTTCTGAAAGCAAAACCATATAGATTATCGATTGTTCCTGTGAGATGCAAATCGGTTTCACCCGTACGGGCATCGAATTGAGACAGCCCAATGTGTGAAGGACTAAATGCTACATTCAAATTATCGATATGGAAAGGTTTTACAAACTCTTCGCCCGCGTATACAAATTGAGAAAGCGACAAATTACCCTGCGCTTTGATATTTTGGTAGTTTTTAGTTTCTACTGATTTCATATCCAACTGTGTAGCGATATCGGCACGAAGAATACCGGAGAACTTCTTATCCAACGAAATAGGATAAGCTTGTGATAAGTTAGCCAAATTGATAGTACCTTTTATCGCTAAATCAACAAATGGATTTACTACCATATTGCTCACATTGGCACGGGCTGAGAAGTGGTCTTGGTCGATACTCATTGTAAATTTATTGAGGTTTACTTTGGTATCATTAGTAATACCTGTAGCATTATTCACTTTGAGGTCGATAGTGATATCACGCACTGTTTTAGGGAGGTTTGGATATTTGAAAGAAGCATTATCAGCATACATTTCAAGACCAAAAGTAGGGATTTTATCACCTACCATATCTCCCTTAGCAAAGCCTTTGAGTGTGAGATTACCTGTAGTTTTTACATTTTCAATACTTTTAGCATACTCTTCAGGGATAAGAGCTAAGAAGTTTTGAAATGAATTAGTAGGGGTGCTAAAAGTAAGGTCGTAATGTTGTCCTTCCTCTAACAGTTGAATAAAACCATCAAATACTAAATCTAATCGATTTACGGTAGCTTTATTTTGTTTGAAAGTGTACTTTTGATTTTTTAGGTCGATGCCTAAAATAGCTTGAAGTGTAATGGGGACTTGTTTCATAAAAGTACTTTTATCCATTGCAAAAGTTACATTGGCTTTAGTTTGTGTATCTAAATCTAATACTTCTTCAGCAAAGTTACCTTTTCCGCTATGGTAGATGTCGGCTACTTCCATAAATAGGTTACCATCATCCATTTTGAAAGTGAATTTCAAATTCTCGATGTTGTATTGTTGAATATCAAGTTTAATAGGGGCAGATTCTTCTTCAGGTTTATCGGAAGGGATAGCGATATCAAAGTTACCAGCTCCTTCTTTATTGAGGTGGATGTATACAGAAGCATCTTTTACATTAGCTCCTAACAAATTATAGTTACCCGCTAATAAATCTTTGATACTCAAAGTTACATCAATATGTTTAGCAGCAAAAAGGGTATCGCCTACAAAAGGCTCTTTGTTTACCAAAACAAAATCGTTGAGAGTAACGTGTGCCTTAGGAAAGTTTTTGAATAGACTGATATCTACATCTTGTAAAGCAATATTCGCTTTCAAATTCTCGTTTGCCATCTCAATCACCTTTTCTTTGATAGTATCTTTAAAGAAAAAAGGGATAGCAAGCATTGCAATAATGAGGAGTAAAAGTGAGATACCTCCCCATTTCAGTATTTTTTTAGCTATTTTCATTGTGTTTATGATTATGTTTTATAGAGGGCAAAAGTACAAAATAATTTTGAATTGTTACAATCGTTCTACAAATAAAACAGTATCGTCTACAGAAATTATTTTCACGATGGTGTTAGAAGGGAGGCGTTCACCGGTGGTCATAGCATCTAATTCGTGTATAGTACCGCGCACACTAATGGTTACTTTGCCTCTTCCCTGTTTGTATTCAGGAATAGGGATATAAACCTCGGCAGTTTTGCCTATGGTTTCAGAGAATTTGAAAGTATTATCTTCTGAAAGTTTCATCAGAGCTCTGATAATAAGGAAGAAAAGATATACAAACAAAGCTCCTACTATAGTAGCTAAAGCTATGAGTAAGAGCTGATTGTGTATAATTTTATAAAATGAAATACCAGTCCAGCTAAATCCTAACAAGAAGTTAATCAAATTGCGGAAAGAGAAAAGCTGGAAAGGTGTGTCGCCTCCGTTGAGATCACCGTCAAAATCGGCAGAAGTACCATCGGAGGCGTCACTTCCTATGAATGTAAGAATCATTTGAATGATAAAAATCACTGAAGTAGGAATTGCTATCATCCAAAATCCTTTTAAAAGAGTATCAAGGTTATTGAAAACTTCTAACATAGTATATTGTTTTTTATGGTTATTTATCGTATTGATTTAGGATCTACGCCTGTATTGATAATCGCTTGACGAATATCGGTAAAAGTTTTTAGATTTGCTTTTCCTTTTACAATATCGAAATTATTTCCTTTTTTAAGGAAATAAATAATATTTGATTGTCCACCAAAATAAGGAGGTTTAAGATTATCAATACTACCTCCTGTTCTTACAGCTGTAAAGAAAGCTACGTATTGTTTGACACGTTCTTCGATTTCGTTTTTATTTTGGTTAAAATCGTAAGATACCACTTCCCAGTCACTATTGCTTAGGCGTTTTGCATTGATTTTTACCTTATCTACCACACTTTCAGAGCAAGATGGAGAGTTGAAACGTTTCAAATCAGCAATAAACTCTTCGGTAAGGCTTACATTTGTAGCTTGAGGTCTTGCACCTGTTCTGATGTGTCTCACTACAGTTTTACCATCAGTTTTTTCTACTATAGTTGTAGTAGTTCTTTCGACAGGGGGAGTATTCTTAGGTTCAGGATTATTTTTAGGAGCTGCAATAGGTTTAGGTTCTCTTGTAGGTTCAGGTGCAGGAGTAGCTATTTCAACTACATTATCCTCCTGGTTTTCACGGTTTTTAGTTTGAGAAATAATTTGCTCTAAATCTTTTTGATAAGATTTCAACTCTGAAGCTCCACCTCTTAAATAAGGGCGTAACAAGCTATCAACTTGTTCGCTATTATAAGCAGAATAATCAAAATCTTTTAAGAAATTTTCCCATACAGCTTTTTCAAATTCAGGGCGCAATTTTTCGGTGAGGTAATTGCGTTTTTTTGCTTCGGCTAAGAAAAGAGTTCCTTTAGGGTCGGCATGAGTACTTTTCCAATTCTGCACTTCAGCAAGGAAGAAACGAGCTGGAGATACTACATCAATTTTAAGAGTATCTTTATTGCCTTCCTGTACCATTGTAGCTAATTTAGCAAGTTGTTCTTTATTGAACACAACAGTATCTTTTCCTTCTTCAGCAAAAGTAATTACCAATTTAGTTTCAGTTTCAGGTAAGCCTTTTTTGAGACGAATGTAAGTACTATCAATTTCATAATTATGTTCGTCTATGTTTGTTAAGAAATGGATATCTTCGATTTTGCTTTCCGATTTGAAAGCAATGTATGCCTTGGTAGGGTCTTTAAGCATAGGGAAAATAAACCAATAACCTATTCCCACTAATGCCAAAACAAACACCACTATAGATGCTATTTTGAGCCAGAAGAAGCGAGATTTGTGTATAGGTTCATTTTTATTGTCACCCACAGTAGCTAAGCTGTTGTTTATCACAGCAAGTTGATTTTTTGCTCTAGGACTTTCGGAAGCAAGCATTTGAGGATTGTGTACATTACCCTCGATTTCATAGTTTATTTCACCACTTTTAGAGATACTTATCACTCTTTTAGTTTCTTGATTTTCAAACTCAAAGTGATACAAGTGTTCAGGAAGAACTATCTCTATAGGCGAATCGCTACGCAAAGAAGTGCTAAACACAATCCCGTTGATTTTCAATGCTACAGCTACTATTTTATTAGAAACGACTGTAAAGTGATATTGCTCAAAAGGTATAGTGAGAGGGATTCTCTCATCCACTACATAATTACTTCTAAAGACAATACCATTATAGCTAATATTAAATATTTTTTGAGCCTCATCACCTTTGAAAAGGAAATAAAAGCCTTTGCTATCACTATGAGGTTTTATCTTGAAACTACCACTTTCTAAGGACAAGAAAGTGATGTATTTTTGGAAGTCGTACTGAGGAGTTTCTACATAGAGTTTGGTTTCCTTTTCTACAAAAGGAATAAATTCTAAGCTATAACTATTATTAGTACGCTTGATATATCCTTTTTTGATTGCTTTCTTAACGGTATCGTTATAGGAGAACATTTGGTAATACTTAGACTTCTCAAGGAGTAACTCTATAGTATCATCATCAGAGAAAATCTCGCTTTCATAAGTAGTACTCACATCTCTACCATTTCTCATAAAAGCCAGAACTTTGATTCTCTTGTCGGCAATAGTAAAGTGAGATGTACCACTATTATTAGTAGTTGCAGTTGTATTTTGCTGAGTTCTATATTCAGGAAAGAAAAGTTCTATACTATAAGCACGAGGATTCTCTACAAATTCTTTTCTCAAGAAAACAACGTCCTGAATATTATCGAACTCTGGGCGATAAGGCATATTAAAATACTTATCTACTTCATAAATATCACTATAAGAAAAAATTTTAGGAGTATATGGCATTTCTAAAGTACAAGGCTTAGGCTGAAGTTCTTCAGTAAGTTGTTTTTCATAGCCACGTAGGAGATTGAAATAAGGGAAGATATCTTCTTTTTCGTTGAGCAAAGGCGCACCATTCTCGTAATTGATATGTTCAGCGAAGTACATATCCATCAATAAGTTGAGTACTTGTCGTATTCCACGCCATTGCAAAGTGTGAGGAACATACAACGATATAGCAATATACACTCCTGTTTGACCATTTACTTCACGAGAAGAACGGTACTGGGTGTATATTTTGTAGTTTTGCGTAAATTGAAGTGTGTAGAAATCTACACGAGGAGTGTGGATACGAATAAAAGCACTAAGGTCTTTTAATCTATCTTTAACCTCTTTAAGTTGAAAATTAACTCCTTGAGAAGCTAATACTTTACAACCTTGTTTGTAGCCCCATATAGTTAGGCCGACTGTATTAATTTTTGATTCCATTGTAATAAGAAACTTGCTAAAAAACGAGGCAAAGGTAGATATTATTTTTGAGAAAAAAAAATATATTTGTAAAAAAAATACCTACCAAAGATTTTACGTCTTTAATAGGTATCAAAAATTATAATTGATATGAACTATTTACTACTTATAATTTATTAGTTTTCAGCAGATTGCTCAGTTGGAGTCTCAGTTTTAGGTTCCTCCACTTTTTCAGCAGGTTTAGCTTCAACTTTGGCTACTTCTGCTACAATTTCGAATGGGAAATCAACGATTACTTCACGGTGTAAACGGATAGCAGCGTTGTATTTACCTGTACGTTTGATAGTGTTACCTGCGATAGAGATAAATTTTTTATCGATATCGTGACCAGCTTTAGCTAATTCTTGAGCAACATCAGCGTGATTAACAGAACCGAAGAGTTTATCACCTGCACCTACTTTGGCTACAATTTTCACTGCCAAGTTAGCAAGAGCTTTAGCAGTTTTCTTAGCTTCTTCGATGATGTGTTGCTCTTTATAAGCTTTTTGTTTTAAGTTTTCAGCTAATACCTTTTTTGCTGAGGGAGTAGCTAAAATTGCGAATCCTTGCGGAATGAGGTAATTACGACCATAGCCGTTTTTTACAGTAACGACATCGTCTTTAAAACCTAAATTATGTACGTCTTGTTTAAGTATAATTTCCATAGTTTCTACTCCTTGTTATTATTTTAATAAATCGGCTACATAAGGCATTAAAGCTAAGTGGCGAGCTCTTTTCACAGCGGTAGCCACTTTGCGTTGGAACTTCAATGAAGTACCAGTAAGGCGACGAGGTAGCAATTTACCTTGTTCGTTCACAAACTTCAAGAGGAAGTCAGCATCTTTGTAATCAATGTATTTAATACCTGATTTTTTAAAGCGACAATATTTCTTTTGTTTAGAAGTGTCGATGTTTAGTGGAGTGAGGTATTTGATATCTCCTTTTTTTTGTTCTACTGCCATTTTCTTACGCTTTTTTAGTGTTTAACTTAGCTCTTCTTTTTTCAGCCCACTCGATGGCGTGCTTGTCTAATTTCACAGTGAGGTAACGCATAACACGTTCGTCACGACGGAATTCCAATTCGAAAGCGTCGATTACTTCACCAGCTACTTTAAATTCAAAGAGGTGATAAAATCCGCTTTTTTTGTTTTGGATTGGGTAAGCTAATTTTTTCAAGCCCCAATTCTCTTTTGCTACAAATTCTGCCCCCCTTGAAGTAAGAAAATTTTCAAACTTTTCTACTGCTTCCTTTATCTGTGTTTCAGATAAAACGGGATTCAAAATGAAAACAGTTTCGTATTGATTCATAAAAATAAAATGATTAAATGATTTTTAATTCAGGGCGCAAAAGTAGTATATTTATTTGAAGTAACAAAATAAAATACATTTTTTTTTTGCAATAAATCAAATTAATTAACTGATAATAAATATATTAATATTCTATTTCTTTCTCTATTAACATCTCTCCCCTATATATTTTTTGGTAACGAATGAGTAGCTCCTCTTTGTAATAACCTATATAGTAGGCACGTTCTTCTTGGTGTGCCTCAGCATCCTGTTGGCTTACTTCATCATATAGGTAGGTAGGGCGATTTGTTTCTTTTTTGTGTAGGTCAGAACAGCTAAGGAAATAACGTTGTACAATATTGTCCTTATACAAATAAAGTTTTTGTCCATTCATAGGGATTTCGGCAAAGACTCTTTCTTGTTCAACGGGGGTAATAGGTATTTTAGGCTCAAAAGGGGGATCAGCGTGGAAGGCATATTGAGGATCAATGTGTATTTCTGAGCTTTTTACTTTGAACACTTTACGCTCCCATTGGTTGCCTAATAAGAAATATTGGAAGCCGTCCTTTTCTCCGCAATATTCATAGGTGAGTAGGGATTGCAGGGGAAAGGCTTCGGTGGTTTTTCGCTCTTCTGGGGAACTTTTGCAAGAAAATAGGGCTAATAAAGAGGCTAATAAGGTCATTTTTTTCATTCTTTTCTACTAAATATATAGATGTCAGCTTCTTCAAAGTTCGGATATTCCCCTCCAAAGACTTCTCTTATTACACTCTTACCGAGGTAACGTTCAAAGGTAAGTAAATATCCTTAGCATCTGTACAAACAAACTCTAAATAAGGCATTTTCAGCAAAGGAGAGGCATCCTTTATAGGGTTAAAACATATCTTTAAGTTCCGAAGGGTCTCTATACCTACCAAATCACTAAGGTCTTCTATCTTGTTTTGCTCTAAGTTCAATTCCTCTAAAGATAAATGCTTCAAAGGAGAAAGGTCTTTTACTTCATTGTGATACAAATATAAGGTATTGAGCTTCTTAAGGGCTTTCAATGGAGATAAATCACTGATTTGGATACTCTCTAATTGCAAATATTCAAGATTGGGCAGCCACGCCAAAGGAGATATATCTGTAATTTGGTTTCTATCCAACCAAAGTTCGGTAAGGTTTTGTAATCGTTGTATGCCCTCCAAAGAAATGAGTTTATTGCACGATAGTTTTAACTCTTTCAGTTTCGTAAGTTCACAAAAAGGAGTTATATCGCTCACCCCACTATCATAAACCTCTACTTTTTTAAGTTTTTTGTACTTAGCAAGAGGTGTATAATCCGTTGTCTTGACACTTAGATAGAGTTTTTGTAGTTTCTCCAAGGGAGGCAAGGCTTCCAAGTGGGTTATATTGTCCGACAACAACTGTAATTCCTTTATATTGGGGAACATTTGCAAGTCGGCTAAGTCCTCCGAGTGCAAATCATCGTTATGAATAAGCATTTTGGTAATCAAAGGGGCGCTTTCTTCTTTGACCAATACTCTCCTTCCGTCTTTTACAAGAAGGTCAGCGTGTTTCTTTTTCAGATATTGCTTTACTTTTTGCTCTATGAGCTTGCTTTTAAAGGTTATGTAACTCATTTAGTTTAATTTCAATACTTCTTCAAAACTAAGTATCTCGTATTCTTCGTTCAAGTGATATTTTTCTTTGGTTTGCTTATACCAAACATCGTATTCTTCCTGAAAGCCATTAGTATCAGAGGGCGTTCCGTCCTGCCAATACATATTTCCTTTGGCTATCTCCATTGCGTTGTGATAGGTGAGCTCGTGCGTAATGCAAAATAGATTATCAAGATCTTTAGGTGGGGTTGTAAACAGGCTATTTTGAGCTAATTTTTCAGTAGCATCTTCCCTGCTAAGTCCTGCATAGTGCATCATATTGTGCTTAAGCCATTCGCAATAGGAATAGTGGTTATAAATCCAATAACATTGGTCTTCTGAGTCTTCATATACTATTCCATCACACAAGCCATTTTCGTGAGGTTCCGTTCCTATTTGTGCTAATCGTTTTTGTAAGGCATTCATTTAGTTGTTTTTCTAAAAGTAATTCCATAAAATTTGTTATTCCAGAACAATTCTGTTTTCTTTTCAGTCACTGACGCTGGGATACATTGTTCTATGGCGTTCAAATCAATCGTTTTGCCTTCAAAATAGGATTTAGAAAAGACGCTTTTCTTGTATTGGGTCTCCACAAAGTCGGCTGTCTCATCAGCGATAAGGAGTTTACTACCTGGTTTGGCAACTCGGAGCATTTCGTTCATAGCAAGGGCTTTATCGTTGAAAAAATTGATGCCTCCGTTGTGAAACACAATATCAAAAGTATTATCGGCAAAAGGCAATTCCTCGGCGGGACATTGCACAAGGGTAAGGTTTGTTTTCTTTTGCCACTGCTTCTTACATCTTTTGAGCATTCCCATAGAAATATCGGCTCCTACAAGGTTTATTGTTTTCAGATCAATCCCTTGGGGTAGATAACGCAAGTCCGCTCCTGTACCTATGGAAACATAAAGCACAGAAATATTATTTTTCCATTCCAAACGGCTCATCAATTCCGTACGTAGGTGGTCAATGGCGTTTCCATACTTGATTTTTCCTATCCATTTTTCTCCAAAATCATAAAAGAAAGACATCCAATCGTACATTTTCATATACTTTTGATTGTCTCCACTGACAAAATGGTCATTCATACAGCAAAAAATACCATTTTCTTGTCTCACATTTTCTATTTTTATGTCTGATTTAAATATTTGAGATATATCTTTCATTGTATTTATATTTTTGAATTATCTTTTCTTAATCAAAATATCTCCTTCACAAAGCCAAATGGGTTTATTTTCTATCTTTAACTCCTCCCACCATTGTTTTTCTTCTGTTTCAGCATCATCTACAAGACGGAAATTAGAAAAATCTGTACGAGGCGGAGGCAACACAATAATATGCTCTATCTCTTTAGGTTCCAAATGATAAGTATCCGAAAGTTTTTTGAGGAACAATAGTTGTTCTAACTCCTTTTTATAGCTTAGAAGTGCTTGTTTCTCCTCTTGCAAAAGAGAAACTTCTTTAAGCTGATGAATTATTTTCTGAAGTTCGTCTTCTATAAGTTGTTTTACTGTTTTCATTATTATAATCCGTATTTAGTCCAGCCCCCATCGTGCCATTGACATTCGTCAATGTTCCACTCCCCCTCTTTTCTGATGATGAGAAAGCGAAACTGACAATTATGTCTGTCTTGAGTGTAGAGGTATATCTTATTCTTAGTAACCACCTCACTATCGATAATTTGATGTTCACCATAGGTACCACCTTTATCTAAAGAATAACTAATTCCTTCAGGGCGATAGCCTGCCCTACGCTTGTCGGTACAATACTTTTTGAAGAGGACTTTGCATTTTTCTCTTACCAAAAGATCGCCCTCTCGGGTATCGTCATTTTTGGTAGCGAAAGCCTCCCACTCGGTCATTGCCACAAAGAAATCTAAGAGTAATTGCTTTACTACAGGCAGATCATCGGTAGGAGTTGTCGTTGGTTTCTTCTTGCCTGCGGTGCGTTGGGCTTGTTCAAAGGCTTTTATCTGATCGGCGGTGAAAGGTTTATCAAGGTAGAAACTCACCTTGTTGTAATGTGCCGCAGCCATTAGCCCCTCAAAAGTAACCCGTGTTCTCTTTAGCGAAAGAGACTTTAGGCGTGGTACTTGTAGGACAATTTTTAGTGTCTCATCAGTTACGGGGCAACCGTCCAGCGAGATATGGTTGATAGGTTTGTCGACAAAGTACTTAAAGCCTTCGCCTGTAACTTGCTTATTACCCTCTAAGAAAAGGAGTTTTAGTTTGGGCAAAGTCGCCAAGTATTGTAGTGCTTCATCAGTAATCGCGGTATTGATAAAGCCCATATTGACCAACGACTTTACTTGCACGATCTGTTCAACCATCTCGTCGGTTAGGGCAACATCTTTGTAATGATGTCCTTTACAAAAGCGCTCCTCGGTTACTTCTTTGAGCGCGGTTTCTAAGGTAATGGGGCGTTTGTATGTTGCCATAATATTTTATTTTTCTTTTATAGCATTGTAGTAAAGAGCTTCATACATCGGTATAATTTTCTCTTCATCAAAACGTGCTGCTACTTTTCGAGCATTCTGTTTAAATTGTGCCAAGCGGTCTTTGTCACTCAAAATATAAATAGCTTTTTCAGCCATTGTTTGCACATCGCCTATTGGACATAAATAACCTGATACACCTTCTTCATTTACCTCCGATAAGCCTCCTGCATTACTTGATACTACGGGTACACCTGCAGCCATTGCCTCTAAGGCTGAAAGTCCAAAGCTTTCGGATTCTGAGGGGAGTAAAAACAAATCTGTAAAACATAATATACGGCCTATATCAGATGTATTTCCCAAGAAAAGCACCTTTTTCTTAATACCTAAATCCTTACATAGCTGGTCGGCTATCTCACGCTCAGGTCCGTCACCTACCATTATCAATTTGGCAGGAAGTTGTTGCTGAATGCCATAGAATACCCTTACCACATCGTCTACACGCTTCACTTTCCTAAAGTTGCTAATATGAGTTACAATTACCTCATCGGGAGTTGCCATTACTGTTCGTTTGCAAGGAGAAATAGATTCAGTTTTTTTTAAGGCAATAAAGTTTGGAATAACTTTTATATCTTTATTTACATTGAAAAGGCGCAATGTATCTCGTTTCAAACTCTCGGATACCGAGGTTACTACATCCGATTCGTTGATGCTAAACGTTACCGCTTCTTTATAAGTAGGGTGATTACCTACAAGAGTAATATCTGTGCCGTGTAAAGTGGTAATCATAGGCACTTCTATCCCTTCACGTTTGAGCATCTGCTTTGCCATATAGCCTGCATAAGCGTGTGGAATAGCGTAATGCACGTGCAAAATATCAATGTTGTAAGTCTTTACCACATAAGCCATTTTGCTTGATAACGCTAATTCGTAAGGTTGATAATGAAACAAGGGGTACTCCTCTACGTGTACTTCGTGAAAGTGAATGTTCATTTCCAAGAAGTCTAAACGCACAGGATAACTATAAGTAATAAAGTGTACCTGATGACCTTTACGGGCTAAGGCGATTCCTAATTCGGTAGCAACTACACCGCTACCTCCAAAGGTAGGATAACACACTATGGCTATATTCATTTTTTTGATGTATTAGATAGGCAAAAGTACTATTTTTCTGTTGGGTATAAAAAATATTAACAAAAAATTATATCTTTGCAGTTGAGTAACAAGTTATAAAATGAAAAAAACAGCTTCTTTTTTAAACATTCATAATGGAGATTTCCTTCTCATAGAAAGTGAAACTATTACAACTAATACAACTTTTTCTAATCTTAGAGAACGTTTTCCAAATAATAAAATATGGGAGGTAGGTACAGGATACTATTGGCTATATTTTTACAATTGTTCTTTTGAAGGAAAACTCTTTGATGTTTCACTTTGTTTTAAAGGTGAGCAACTTGAATGTTTATGTTTTTTGATGAACGAACGACAGACTTCGTGGGAAGATTGGAGTGAAGAATACGAATTGAAAACTGAAAAATATTACAAACAATGGCTCACAGCCCACATTGGTGATAATCACTCTTTTGATTGGGGAAAGATTGAGGCTCTTTATGACCGTAAAGGAGGGGGTACAGCTATTTGGTTAAGTTACAAAAGATGAAATATTCAAACAAATTAAGTCCTTATATAGAAGAAGCCTATAGCTTTTTTTCTTATTTGATTGATAAACATTTATCAGTATGTGATTGTGACAATTGCATTACTCCTGCTGAAATAGATGATTTATGCCCTATCCCCTTTAGAAGCTCTCACTTCAACAAATTAGCACCTATGTAGAAGCTATATTAGTGAGTATAGTTAAGGCTATTGTAGAAGTTCATTATTTTTTACCACGTATGCTTGAACTCCTTTGTGAGGGTAAAATATTTTATATAGACGAGGGATTATCGCTCTCTAAATGCTATTTTGAACGTCTTGACTTGTGGGAAGCTCCCGAAATAGATTTTTAAAAGCGGTTTTCTCTTGCTTTTTTTAAAGTTTTCAGTGAAAGACACTCTGAAATCACCAATGCTGAAGATTGGTTGGTTTGTTTTGGATTAGCAGGATTGCCCATTCAGCCTTTATTAGACTGCTGGATGGCTAATGCTTATAAAATGAATGCAATTCGTTATTTTGAAGAAATTTTTATGTATAGCTTACAAGCTAGAGGAATAGAGTATCATCATACCTATTTTAAAGACAGACACAGAGAACTGAATGTACAAATTACAGAATGGCTTAACAACTGTAAATCATTAAAGATTTTTTATAAAGCTGTAGAAAAATTATTATTATCAGATATGTTTTAAATAAAAAAGTAGTATATCAACTTGAAAATATGTATAATATATTAGAATTTGAAATAAAAAATCGCTAATCATCAATTATTAATAATAAAAAAATCCATTATAACACTTTATTTTGTTATAATGGATTTTTTTGCGGAGAGAGAGGGACTAAACTTTAATACTAATAAAAACTAATAAAGAATAAAATGATTGATTTTAAGTTACTTATAAAAAAATAAACACTAATAGAAACTAATAAACACTAATAAAGATAACTATTTTTAGTCCCTGATTTTTCTAATAGGGACACAAATGAACTCTACAAAAGATTAAATTTTGACATAGCGTTTGCTTTGGTTTCATCGGCTATATCAATATAAGGTTTCATAGCTTTGTAATCACTGTGTCCTGTCCATTTCATAACTACTTGAGGGGGTATACCTAAAGACAGTGCATTACAAATAAATGTACGTCTTCCTGCGTGAGTACTCAATAATGCATACTTAGGAATTACCTCATCAAAGCGTTTGCTTCCTATGTAATAAGTCTCTCGAATAGGTTCATCAATACCCGCTAATTGAGCTAATTCTTTTAAGTAGTCATTCATTCTTTGATTTGTGATAACAGGTAAAGCTCGTTCTTTTTTATCTTGGTAGTCTTTGTATTTATCTAGTATTTTTTTACTATGTTCATTCAATTCTATTGTCAAACTATCATTAGTTTTCACAGTAGTTATTTCTATGAATTTATCTTTTACATCACTCCTTTTCAAGTTTTCCACATCCGAATACCGTAACCCAGTAAAACATTGAAATAAGAATACATCACGTACTTTTTCAAGATAACTATTTTCTTTTGGAATTTCAAACTCTCTAAATTGTTTAAATTCTGAAGGAGTCAAGAAAATAATCTTCTTTTGTGTAGTCTTTAACTTAGGTTTGAAGTTTTCAAAGAAAATATTTGTATTATATCCTTTCTTATTACTCCAACGTAAAAAGCATTTTACAAAAGATATATTTTTTAAAACAGAAGAATTTTTTTGCTTCAATTCTTCTTGTAAATAATTAAGATATTCTACTAATTTCTCTTCAGTGAATTTTTCAAAAGTAAGTTCAGGGTCAAAGTTAAATAAATGATTTTTTATAACGTGAAGTTTCTTTTTAGTAGCAACTGTCCATTGATTAAAAGCTCCCTCCTCAGCCATAAAATCATCATAATACTGGAAGAATGATTTTTCTAATACTACATTCTTCTCTCTACCAATATTGGAATTAAAAACAGATTGAAATTGCTCTTTAGTAGGTATTACTTTCTGAATTTCAAAATACTTAATAGTATCTTCACAGGCCTGTTCAAATAGTTGTAATTTTCTATTGATAACACTTGCAGGAACTTTCTTTTTTCCGTGTGTAGTATTGGTTTTACAACGCTGTATCTCATAACTCCATTTCTCCACTTCGATGCGATAACCAAGATTGAAGGCAACAATATTACCTCCCCACTTTATGCGATAACGAGTACGAGCATCAGATTTATCCTTTTCCTTATCTAATAGAAATTGAGAATGATATTTTAAGTTCATTTTTTATTTTCTTTTATAGCTATTAAAATTGTTTTAGCTTTCCAACCATTTTCCGTTTTTATATATTGTATATTTCCTTCTATATTTAAAACCTCATCTTTGTATACAAGCCTAAAAAGACCTCCATTGGAATAGAAATCACCATTATTATCTATTACTTCTAGAAAACTATTTTTTGCACTATTAAGAAATGGCATAAGCTGAATATTTCCATTCTTTAAAAATTGTATTTTCCCTATAAACTTTATAGAGTAATAGGGAATATCATTTTTCACTTTCTTAACTCCATCTTCTTTTTCAAACGAAGTTAGTTTAGCTTTTTCTTTACTTTCTTTAAAGATGGTTTTAGCCAAATCTTCTTGTGCTTTCTCTGTGCTAATTTGAGAATAAGCAATAACGTTTAGTAAAAATGCTAAAAATAAAAGTACTACATTTTTGAATTTCATTTTTGAGTATTTTTTAAAATTTCCAACAATGTACTCATTTGTTCTTGACTTGTTTTAAGTCGTTCGGTAAGTTCCTTATGTTGTTCTATTATTTTAGAAACATCTTCATTTGAAATAGAAATTGTTACATTTCCACCAGTGATATTATTAGCGACGAAGCTATTTTTTGATTTGACATTAGAATTATCAATGACTACAGTCCCTTTTTTTAGCATTTCTCCTTCTCCTAATAACAACCACAAAGGTTCTATTTCAGGATAAGACTTTAATATTTTAACTAAATTATCAGTTCCCACGCTTTTATTTTTATCTAAAAATCCGTTAGAAAGCCCAACTTCTCTATAAAAAGCCAACTTACTAATTCCTTTATATTCAATAAATTGTAAAATTCTCTCCACCATAGCGAAAAATATTTTATTAGCTTTTTATCTAATTTTCTTTTGTATTTAGTTTTTAATCTATATATTTGCAGCCGAAATACAAATCTATTTAGGTTTAAAATGCAATTACTAAATAATTGGCAAATATATAAATAAAAAATGAAAGTAAGTAAAATTATCATCGAAAAAATTTTGAACGACAACAATTTTAGCATTGAGTTAGCTAAAAGACTAGGTAACCAACAGCAATCAGTATTAGGATTGGCACGCAGAAACAGTCGTAATTTGACTCTTTGGGAAGCTGTTCTATTTTACAAAGAACAAGGCTTCACCGAAGAGCAAATCTTCCACGATTTTAGTTCTGAAAAACCTGTAATTGTAGGCAAAGAGCTAAGCAATTAAGGTTAGATTAAAAACAATAAACTATCCAAGAATCAATTGTGCAATAAATTTAGAAGTAAAGCTACTTTTAAAGGTCGTAATGTTTTTGTACAACAAGAGTATAGATATTGTTGGTGAAATTTACTTAGGTAAAATTCCGAATACAATGGTATCTCATCTTATTGATAGAGCACAAAGAGCCCGTGATCAATACAAAAATAATGAATTAGGATGGATTGATTTTATTCGGCATCTTGACAGAGAAAACTGTCAAACATTAGCTGAATATGTGTTTAACAAAAAAATAACACCTTTATGAAAATAACACATAACACAGAAGTAACAGTAAGAGAACAACTTATTGAAATACAATCAAAAATAGTAAATATATTAGCTTTTTTATCCTCTGACACAGAGGGAACAGAAACTATTGAAGTAAGTTCTTTTTCTAAAGATAAATCTTTAGAAAAGAAATACGTATATGGTTTAAAAGGTCTTGCATCCATATTGGGATGTTCTAAATCACACGCACAAAACATTAAAAATTCTGGAATATTAGATAAGGCTATTATTCAGAATGGACGCAAAATAATAGTTGATGCTGAAATGGCTATAACTCTATTTCAAAAACGTTATGAATAACTTAGATCCCAATACACCTTTGTTTAAACTTACCCTACAAGAACTAAAAGCAGAACTTATAGTAGAAATTCAGAATCAATTCTCGACTCTCTTCCCTAAGAAAAAATACGAGTATGGTATAAAAGGGTTAGCTAAAATATTAGGTTGTTCACGTGCAAAAGCAAGTAAAATTAAAAACTCAGGCATCATAGATGAGGCTATATTTCAGAATGGAAAAATAATTGTTATTGACATAGAAAAAGCCTTAGAACTCTTGAATAAGAATAAAGAATAGCAATGGAATATCTTGAACTAATAAAGAAATATTGGAGAATGAATGAGGAATTTCCTCAAAGCTATTCTATTACTTGTATGTATCTTTTTCTATTAGAAACTTGGGACAAAAACAATAAAGAAGATTTCGAAATATCGGATTATGATATTTCAAAAAAACTGATAATCACAAGAGTTTCCGTTAGAAAAAATAGAAAAAAACTTAGAGATTTAGGCCTTATCAACTATCAAATTAGTAAAGGGTTTCCTACGATATACAAAATCATATCTGACTATATTATTCGTAAAGGAAAAGAAGTTGTTTCTATCGCAGAAAAAGAAAAAACAGTAGATAAGAAATCTATAGCCCCTGCTATTCCTGTTATACCTTTGGTTCAAGAACCTATACCAGTAGCCTCCCCTTCTTTGAAATCTAAGGAAAAACAAACTCCTATGATGCCTTTTAACATTCCTTCTTTTGAAGAATTTATGAACTTTGCTAGAACTTTAGATATTTATGAAGAGGGGTTAGATGTACACTTAAAAATAAAATATGAAACTTGGAAAGATGATGGCTGGGTAAGTGGTTATAACAAACCTATTGTAAATTGGAAGCAAACTCTTAAAAACACTATGCCTTATCTGAGGTCAAACAATAAAAACATCTTTAATGTTCCAAAAATAAACAGACCTAAATCTACTTACAATGAATGAAAACATCGATATAGATATAGAAAAATACGTACTTGGCAATCTTGTGAGTGAGTCCCAACTCATTGCACAATACTATAATATGCTGAGTGTTTATCTTTTTTCTGTACCACAACATCAAGCTATTTACGAAACTATTGTGCGAGTTTGGAAACAATACGGCACTGTAGATTTAATACTATTAGGAAAAGAATTTGAGAAGAAGAAACTAAATTCATACACTGTTTACTGTATTGATTTGGCTAATTTTGCGATTTTATCTGCTAATATAGAGTACCATATAATGCTTTTGGTACAAGAATCTGTAAAACAGGATTTTATCAATAAATTCTCCCTACTTCTCAGTATGGCTCAAAAGAAAGAGAATGATATATTCGACATACGCGATAAGGCTTTTCAATACTTTAATAACCTTTTTATTGATAAGTTTATTGAAAATAACCGTCAAACGCGTGAGTTTCCTGAATTAGTAGAGGCTGTGCAAAAGAATTTCGAGAGTATTCATCAAGGGAAGCTCACAGGATTACAAAGTTCTCTAACTATTATCAATAAAGTATTTGGAGGTTGGCAGAAATCTAATCTTACCATTGTTGCAGGTCGCCCTGGTATGGGGAAAACTACTTTTTTAGTACAACAAATTGTAGATATGGTAGCTCAAGGATATTCGGTAGGGGTATTTTCGTTGGAAATGTCGGCAGAGCAAATTGCCTCTAAAATTATTACTAATTATACTGATATTCCTAATTCTTCCATTCTTCGCAAAGGACTTAAAGACGAGGAAGTGTATCGCTATATCTCTCTGAAAGACAATCTTACCCAAATGAAAATACATATAGATGACACTTCGTCTATTTCAATTGAAAATCTTAAAATGAAAGCAAAGTCAATGGCTCTTCGCTATCATATCAACATATTGTTTGTTGACTATCTACAGCTTATTACCTATCCCAAAGCTGGTAATAGAGAGCAGGAAATTTCCTTTATTTCTCGCAGTTTGAAAGGACTTGCAAAAGAGCTCAATATCCCTGTGATTGCTCTTTCTCAGCTGTCACGAAATGTAGAGCAGCGCACAGACAAGCGTCCTTTTCTTTCTGACCTAAGAGACTCTGGCGCTATTGAACAAGATGCCGATGAAGTGGTATTCCTCTATCGCCCTGAATATTACGGTATTGACCATTGGGATAAGGAATACAATAATGAAAGTACTAAAAATGAGGTAGAAATTATCATTTCCAAGAACCGACACGGGGGCATTCTTTCTGAGCGTTGTGTTGTGAGTATGGCTACTTCAAAGTTTAGAGATTTGAAAAAGGAAATTAACCTAATGTAGAGCAATTCTAAAACGGTACAGCTCTCTTGTTGATAAAAATAGGAAGCCTTATGCAAGTGTAACAGATATAGTGAACTACCTTACTGAAACTTCTGGAAAATCTTTTTGAGAATGATGAGGTTTACAACCGTTCTTGTATGTCTTTTTATAATGGGCTGTGTGAGTAGGCGGTTTAGTAAAAAAAATCACAAAGAGTGGAGGTATTTAAAATAATATTGTATCTTTGAAAAATATTTTGAATATTCACTATGAAATTTTATCTCCTAATTATACTATTAAGTTGTTCTTATGTTTTCTCACAAGAGAAAGAACAGCCCATTACTACGGCATTTCCTTTTTTACTTATAAGTCCTGATGCTATAGCCTCAGGCAGAGGAGATATAGGGGGCGCTTCCTCTCCTGATGTTTTTTCGCAATATTGGAATTCATCAAAGTATGTTTTCTCTCTGCAAAAATCAGGGATAGGAATAAGTTATACACCTTACTTAAATAAGTTATCTCGTGATATTTTTCTAGCTAATTTGAGTTATTATAGAAAGGGAAGTAGAAGTGCTTGGGGAGGTAGTCTTCGTTATTTTAGTATAGGAGAAGTCCAACAAACTCAACTTTTTGGAAGTGATATATATAGATTAGGAAACTTTTTACCATCTGAGTGGCTATTAGATCTTTCATATAATCTGAAATTAAGTGAATATTATTCAATGGGAATTACGGCTCGTTATCTGCATTCCAATTTACGATCACCCGCAGAAGAAAAAGCTACTGCCCAAGGGATAGCATTTGATATTTCAGGTTACTATACTTCTGAAAAACATCTTGTAGGTAATCATTTTGGAAGCTATTCATTAGGTTTCCAAATTTCCAATATAGGAAGCAAAATCAAATACGAGGACTTAGGTCAATCGTTTTTCCTGCCCACTAATCTTAAACTCAGTGGGAGTTACACCCTATCAGTAGATAGCGAAAATGATATTTCTCTACTTGTAGAGCTCAACAAATTATTAGTCCCTTCTGATACACAGAAACATAAAAAGACTGATTTTTTAGAAGGCATTTTTACTTCGTTTACAGATGCTCCCAATGGTTTTTCAGAAGAGATGCGAGAAATTTCTTGGGGTTTGGGGTTTGAATATACCTATTTACAACATTGGTGTTTGCGTACAGGCTATTTCTACCAGCATAAAAACAAAGGGGATAAAAAATATCTTACTATAGGCACAGGATTTAATATACAACATTGGCAACTTGATTTTTCTTACCTTTTTTCTACTGCTCAAACGGTTAATCCTTTAAGTAATTCTCTTAGAATTTCATTACAATACACTTTTTAACCACATTCTCTTTTGATAATATAACGAAAACTCCTGTAAGTAACAGGAGTTTTTGTAAAAATAAAGGAGTAATACTAATCATCAATAGGATTTTTAAACATCTGTAATGCTTCTGATGATTTTTTATCCCCTGGTAAAGTATATATGAGTTTGATGTAATAATCGCCTTTTCTCATAGGTATAAAAGAAGTATTTTTTAGAAATTGATGTGCTGGACTTGAGAAAGATATTATGCCTTTACTTAAATCATTGGTAATCTGCCTAAAGACATCTACAAAATCCATCTTATAAGCTAATGCTAAATCATATTGATAAGGAAAATAATTTTCTACTTCTTGTGAGAAAATTTCGTTTTGTACATTAGTTAAATACTTATTATCAATAGAAATTGCTTTTGAGGGTATTTGTCCCCACTCTTTTGTATCTCTTCTTAACTGATATTTTCCAGCAATTGGCAATTGGCTATAGAAAGTAGGATTTATGTATTGTTTAAAATAAGCATCCTGCAAAGTAGCTTCTACTGCAATTAGAGGTTTTTTCTTAGAATACTCATTACCTACAAGGTCTACTACTTCAAAAGGTTCTGATTTTTGAAGAGTATTAGCAAGAGAAATTGCATTAGAGTGACGTATTACAAAATTGTAATGAGAAACTTTGATAGCTTTTATTTTCTCATTAAATGTTTTATACTTACTGGTACTAAAATCATACGTTAATCGTTCTATCTCACCTTCTTTACTTAATGATTGTGCTTGTTTTTGCAAGACCTCATAATCATTACCCTCTTCTTGAGTTCTCTTTACATTTTCAGTAACTTTTCTCTTTTCATTTTTTGTATTAGTTTTTACAGGCTTACTGAAAAAGCTAACTTTATAAACTGACTTTGTCTGTAATTTAGGCATAGCAAAAGTAATCTCATTAGCATCTTTGTTATAGATAAATGCTACCTCTTGTACTTTATGGGTTTGATTATCTATAATTTTTACTCCATTCTCCCATTGATTACCTTCAAATAGATAGTCTTGTCCTTGTATGAGTTTTACATACCCTTGTTCAAACTCGTCTTTTAAGAAAAATTTTTGTGATACTACGGGATAAGCGTATTCTATATTTTGTAATGGGATATAATTAGGAGCTGTGCCTGTTGTAAATGTACGTTCTTCAAACTCTTTAGCTACTTGTCCGTTTTGGGTAATAGGTCTAAATATACCTCCCTCCTGCTTTTGGAAACTAACCTCTACTTGTACTTTAAATTTCTTTTGAGGAGCTAAAATATCTTCAGGGATGAAGTTAGCTCTATCTTTCAACTGAGACCATTCTAATCTACCTTTAACTTGTTGATTTTTATCATCAAGGACATTAAATTTTTCAAGAACTACTCTATAAGTACTTTTTCCATTATCTTCAGGAATTTCAAAAGGTTCGTTTACTTTCATTGAGAAAGTGGCTTGAGGTACAGCAAATACATCTACATCATTGCTATTGTTTTTAGGAGATACATCAGCAATGAGTTTCATTCCTTCAAAAGCACCTCCTGCTGCTCCAAAGTCACATTGTTCACCAATAGTAACTTTGAAATTGAACTTTCCTTTGATAAGTCCGCCTAAGACATTCATTTCACCTCTTACATAACCTCGTAACCATACAGGATTAGGTAATTTAGCTTGCATTAATACAGCTACTCTTGATGATATAATAGGAATTCTCATATTTATAAAAAGCAACTTTACACGTACTCCTAATTCACCTTGTAAGAAAGCATAAGATTGTCCGTTAGCATACCAACCGTCTATACCTACTTGTTTGCCTGTATTTCTACACGATGCTTCTCCGTAATTCTTAAGCATTATATCAAATCCAACACCTGCTTTGAAATTAGCATAGAAAATTAGGAATGATAAATCACCAGTATCTATACTTAAATCAGAGCCAAAGGCAAAACCTCCTGCATTGGCTAAAGCATTTTCATCACGCATATAATTGAGTTCCTGAGCTTGTACTCCTAAAAAGCTCGCTACATTGGGAGGAGGCGGTGGAGAAGCAGGTAATTTTGTACCAGCCATAAGATAAGAAGTTGTTTTAAGAGAAACACCTGCTACTCCCATTTTTATACCAACTCTGTCATCAGGTGTACCAATGTGTAGATACCAATCGTTAGGGTCTTTATGAAAAACAGCCCAACCTGCTCTACCTCCTTCACCTACCCCTGAGATGAACCCTGCATTGATATAGACATCAAGAGTACCGTGTGTAGTTTGATTGACTATATCAAACTGAATAGCTGTCTTGAATTGGATAGTAGCCTTATTATCAGGAGTAGTAGGTATTGCTTTTTCAGCAAGAGGTAAGAAACGTTTTTCAAAACCTGTACGTTTATCGTTATTACTTTCTAAACCTAAGAAAGAGGCTTTATTTTCTAAACTTCCTGATACTTTTGAAACTAAATTCTGTATATTTTCTATTCCAGGTATATCAGCTAAGACATTTCCTTTTCCATAGATGGCTGCAAAATCTAATCCTCCATTTTTGTTGAATAACATTTCAAAAGCAGCTTCTCCATTGAAAGCCTTGTCTGAACCTATAGCAAAACTCACTAATGCTTTTAGTCCCAACCCTCCTTCACGGTAAGGTTTATAAGTAAGTCCTGAAGGAGAAAATTCAGCAGGGTCAACGAGTGCATTTCGTTTCATATTATAATAAGCCCCTCCACCAAAACCATTAATGAAATAACCCGTTGATATCTTGGCACTGGCATCAAAATACCAATATCTAAATTCTTTTTTTCCAAAAATAGCTTTAGCTTTTACCTTGCAAGCCCCTTTGATTTCTACTTTTAAA
This sequence comes from Capnocytophaga sp. oral taxon 326 str. F0382, assembly GCF_000318295.1. NCBI lineage: Bacteria > Pseudomonadati > Bacteroidota > Flavobacteriia > Flavobacteriales > Flavobacteriaceae > Capnocytophaga > Capnocytophaga sp. oral taxon 326. The sequence continues at coordinate 9,851 of NZ_KB291464.1, read as the reverse complement.
TCGGCATTAAATCCGTTGCCATATATAGGGTGATTTTCGAGTAAATCAAGTCGACCATCCATAGAAAATCCACAGAAAGAACCTTTTATAGCTATAGCAGAAAGGTCTAAGCCTTTGAATTTATAGTTGTAAGTGTGATTTTCTGAAGTTAGCTCACCTAAAATACCAATATTAGCTCGTGCAGAAAGTTCACTTTTATCCATTAGGTTCAGTGCTACATCAAAATACACATCTGCTCTGTTATCTAAAGTTCTCACTTCTACGCTTTTAATACTTACAGGAAAGTTGCTAAAAGAAACCTCATTTTTATATCTCATATTTCCCACAGAAATCATAGGAGAAACTGTTTGTAATTTCAAATTTTCAAAAGTAATTCCTTTAAAATCTACGGTTTTGCTTTCCTCCTGATTTTCCTGTGTTTCTTTTTCTGCAGTTTTGTTGGCGGCAAAGTTTATATTACCGTGTAAAACAGCTTTAGGAAGAAAACGATTGTTCTCTACTTTTAGTTCTATGGAACTATTTTTATAAAGAGAGGCTTTTGCTTGCCAAAGGTCAAATTGTATTTCATCAGTGGTCGTTACATTCAAGCTGTATCTTTCTTCTGAAATCAGTCCGTCGTATTGCAAGCCCAACTGTTCTATATTTTTGTTCTTGGAGGCATTGGTAATAGGAAGTAGTATTTTTCCATTAAAATTTGCTTTTACAAATTCGCCTGTTTCTATTTGTACTTCAATATGCTCTAATGAGTATGCCCAAGCATTGTTCTTATCAGTAATTCCTTCTTTCAAAGGAAATATATTTTCTGCAGAAAAGACCCCCGAAACGCCAAACTTATCTATAAGAAGTCCTTTGGCAGAAAACTCTATACGTTTACCATTTTCAGCGGTTGATTTTGTTTTAAACTCAGAGGGGAGACCTATTGAAAAGTTCTCGACATACACTCCTTTCCAACTCTCTTGCGCAGGAAAGAGTAGCCCTTTGGTATTGTACATATTTGGGAAAACAACAGAAGGGTCATTCTTTATATCACTTACATCGAGTATAGCTTTTGAGACTAAAAACTGAAAATTGCCATCGTAGTCTCTTCCATTTTGTTTTTTAGCTAATACAAAAGGCGAAAGAGATACATTCATTATCAAATCATTCCAAGCGGAAGCTGTGATGCTAAAATCACCTCTTACTCTGTTGGGAGCTTCAACAACACGTCCATTAGACAAAGTTACTGCTACGGTTTGTTTGGCTTCATTCACCATTCCATTTTCTATAGGAAGAATAAGTTCTCTTGAGAACTCAACAGCTCCTGAGAGGCGAAATTCTTTAAAACCATCACAATCAATTACTGCATAAGTCAAATCTTCAGTTTGACCTGTTTGTTTGTTAAACCCGCCATAGAGGGTAAGTTGCCAAGCATCTTTATGGATAGGAATGGCTATATCTCCCAGCAAAGCCAATTTGGCATCTCCTATGATACCCCCACTATGAGAGAGTTTGATGTTGTTTGCTCCAAAAAATAAAGAAATAGGGCGACCATCATCCCCTTTTTGAGGAATATCTACTTTGGCAAACACTTGTAACTCGGTATAATCAGAGTGCAGTGTAGCCTTTATAATACCTATTGAATAAGTAGCGTTATCCGCAGCATTCTCACCTCTCTTACGCGTTTTTATACCGATGGGCAAAGAGGTAATATTCTGTAAAGACAAATTATCTACCCACAATTCCTTCCTTTCTATTTTCTGCATTTGTTGTGCAGCATATTCAGGAGTAAGTTCATTGTTATCAGTATTTTGCCCTAAGAGAGAAGAACTCCAGAGGCTAAAAAAAACAAAAGGTATGGATAAAAATATATTTCGCATTGTATGTTATTTTTTAAGGTGAAACTATTTTAAAAGCTATAGCTATAATTTATATTAAGCGTTATATCCTCAGCAGATTTTTGCTGTGAGTGCCTAAACATCTGCATTCCATAGAATGAAAAATTGTGTTTTTCAAGTAGTACATACGACACATTGCACTTGATACCTAAAACACTATTTCCAAAAGTGTCATTTGTTCGATTATAAAGCGTTCCTAAACTTGTATTGAGCTTATTTTCAAAGAATTTTTTGGCGATTGTAACACTCCCACCGTAAAAATCGGTTATCTCTCTCCCTACTTTGTTTTGAGTGTAGTTGGCAGAAGTATTTACATTCATTTGCAGAGATGAAAAGCTAATGGTATGAGCAGCATTGTAATTCTGCACTAAGCTAGCTTGCCCTCTACCTATAATACCTCCTTGTTCATTGGCTTGTCCTGCAATAGAATAGTTGAAATTTACATTCTGACTTTTATCTTTTCCAAAAACATAATTCATATTCACATTTCCGTTTTGAGAAAGCTGGCGATAAGTAAGTGTATCAGCAGGATTCATATTGGGGGTGTTGATATAGTCGAACTCGTTTAAACGGCGGTTAGTAGTGGATGTAAAATTAGAGTATGAACCTGATACATTTAGTTTTTCTGAAATCTTTGCATTCAGATTTGCACTTCCTACCAGTCTCACAGAGGTTTGATTTTTCTGTTCTTTTAAATTGTCGCGTTGGTATCCCAATTGAGTAGCTATACTTATACGATCTTTAAAAAACGGACGGGCAAATGTAAGAGAAATATTCTCTAAATCATTATTGAAATACATAGCTCCAAAAGTACGATAAGTAGGATCGATATTTTCGTATACAATTCCTACATTTGCTTTTCCTATCAGATAGTTTAAACGAGCATCAAAAGCCCTACTTTTGGAGGTGGAAAGCAAATAGTCTAATGAATTATCCTCAGTTTTATGAGGGGTCTTTTCCTGAATGATAGAAAGCGCATATTGTACTTCTAAGCTCAAGTTTTTCACAAAAGTTGTGGCAAATTTTAATGCATTAGCATAATTAGACTTGGGAGAAATATCAGTAGGACGTTCCAATGAATTTTTAACGTCCCAAGCGTATAAGCTACTAAATTCTATCTTATATTTTTCTTTGTCAAAATTAAGCTTCATAGCTGAACCATATCTCTCAAAAACAGCTGCTTGACCTATATTTTTATCTTCTTCTACTGCTTTGAGCAAGCGCCCTCCCATTGTGCTAAATTTCAATGCTCCTTTAGGTGTTAATTCTAGCCCTACCCCACGAAAAGGGTGTCCGTTGAGCGTATAAGGAGAGTAAGAGAGCGTATGGTCGCCTAAGTACAATTTTATCCATTTGTACTTAGGAGCAATACTAAATCTATTAAAGTCAAAAGGGACTTTATAGTTCAGAGCATTTCCTTGATTGGTAATAGAGTAGCTCACAGGCATTGAAAATGTAAGAAAGCTAAAATTCAAACTTCCTGTAAGCATATAAGTAAAGGTACTTTTTTCAGCAGAAGAATTAAAAAACATAGCATCAGCATTGACGCCTCCACTTACTCTAAACTTTGTATCTTTAGTCATTGCTTCTATGTCTAAATCTTGAGCATTGGTACCAAAAGATATACACAAAAGTCCTCCCAAAAGCATATACTTTAATAATAGTTTCATTATCTATTTATTTTTGAACTTTTATATCACACAAAATATAGGAATTTTCTGCACCCTTACTTACAAATTGTTTTATTTTGATAGCTCCCTTTCTACCATCGTGGGTTTGAAATAACACTATTCGAGGTAATGTATTTGTAAATGCTTGTGCTCCTGCTGCCGAATGTGTAATAGAAAGTGCACGTAAAGGGCTATCATTTGTCATTGCATTGAATTCTTCTTCAGTGAAATTGATCCCGCAATTGCATATTTCTTGTGAGTTTACAAAAACTGTTGCTTTAGCTCCTGTAATAGGAAAGAAAGCATATTTTTGTGCCTCAGTTGGAGATACAAATTTATTGCTTGCAAAAGTAGGACTACCTCCTTGAAAAACTATATCTATCAAAGGGGCATTTTCAGCGGTAATATCTTTAGAGAAAAAAGATTTCTTCAGTTTTGTGGAATAGAAAGCTGCTACTTTTTCGCTGTTATGAGCATAATTAATTCCTAATTTTACATTTTCTAATACATAAATACCAGTATCAGGATATACTGTAATTTGTTTCTGTAAAGTTTGAGTTGTTTTACCATTAGAGGCTACAAGTATTATAGTATATGTGCCAGCAGCAGTATAGGTGACTTTAGGATTCGCTTCAGTAGAAGTGTTAGGAACACCCCCTTGGAACGTCCATTGATATGAAATAGCATTTTCAGTTTTATTTTGCAAGGTGATATTTACAGGCACTTGTAAATCCTCATCCTCAATAGGTGTCTGCCAAGAAAAAGCAGGTTTAATACCAGGTTTTACCTCTACAAAATCTGAAAAGGTTTGACGATCATACCCATTAGAAACTTCTAAAGTTATTTCGTGTTTGCCTTCTGTAGAAAAGACCACTGTAGGAGGTGTTTTACCTTCAAAGGTTTCAGGAGTACCTCCTTTAAAAAGCCATTTATAAGTGAGGTTCTCTCCCTGAGTAGTATTAGTAAACTTTACCGTTACAGGAGGGTAGCTATTCATTACAATCTCTTTTGTAAAGCTTGCTTTTTTGATAGCATCTTTTATTGTGATAGTTTGCTCTTGAGTATCTGATTCTTTATACTCGTTAGTAACTGTTAGCTTTACTTTGTATGAGCCGTGTTGTGTATAGAGCACTTCAGGAGATTTTTCAGTAGAGGTATTAGGAGTACCACTTTCGAACTCCCACAAGTAATGTTCTCCCCCTGAAGAGGTGTTGTTCATCTTTACATAAACGGGTACTGATTCATCACCATTTTTAAAACTCATTTGAAAAGAAGCTTTCACTGGAATTTCTGTCTCTTGATAACAAGAAACTACTGCAAAAGCTATTAAGCAAATGATAAAATATCGATATAAACTCATCGTTATTATTGATTTTTAATTAGTTAAAATCTAAATATATACTATTAGACCCATTAGTTTTCAAAAATATATAGAGTTCCTCGAGAGCTTAAGGCTCCTAATAGGTTTTCATTACCTCGAAGCTCCATAATTCTCGGTTCTGCATCTTCTTCTTTTTGAAAGTCATACTCCCAAGTGAGTTTTTTGGTAACTCTATCCAACGCTCCTATTTTACTATCAAAATGACTTGCAAAATAGATTTTGCTATCTGTTAGCACAAAATTAGCTATATCACTACGTATCTTTTTGACTGAAAGCTCATTGGTTAAATCATAGAGTTGAATCGCTCCATTAGTAGGATTTATTTCCCAATAGAATTCCCACATAAAACCGATAAGTTTATGAGTCGTTTCATCTATTTGAGTTGCTTCGGGTAGAGGAATAGCCGAGGGTAACCAACTACAATGGAAATTAGCTATTGTATGTATTTGATGTACTAAAGCCCCTGTTTCAATATCTAACGCTATGATAGTATGATGATTGAGAGCTATCCAAAGTTTTCCTTCTAACACGCCTATCAACTTTTTCACTTCCCAATCTGCCTCTTTGTTGTAATTGTCGTTATGAGGATTATTAGGAATTGAATGTAAAGGGAATTGCCAAGATAGACAATTGTCTAATGTCATCTTAATCATATCAGGAGATGAGCTATCCATATAAAAAAAGTAATCATCATATTTCATTAAGTCCAACAGACTACCCTCACAAAATAGAATTTCATTATTTATCTTTGTTTGGTTACTATTCTCATCATAAATGATATAATTATTTTGGTTTTCATAATACTCTACATATAAGTTTGTATCGTATTCTAATTCTCCTTTGTAGTTATAAACCTTACTACCAAAATCACCAAAAACAACAATACTATTTTCTTCATATTTGCTTCCCCAACAAGAATTTACTAAATGTGCAATTATTTTCTCTTTTTTATCTTGAATGCTAAACAACGTACCATTCTTGGTGTAAAAAAAATCTTTTTGAGTAATATAAAAACTTCCAACATCTGTTATTTTCATGGTGTTAAAAATATAAAATAAACCTATAAATTAAACTCTTCTCTCAAAAATACGTAAAGTATCATTACTATCTAAAATATAGATATTATTCCCAGAGATTTGCATATCTATGATGTAAGAAATTTCATTTCCTTTCTGAAGCAATTCTGATGACCATATCACTTCCTTTTTCTCTCTGTCAAGAACTGCAAAACGATTGCTATCTCTTCCTTCAAAGGCATAAATGTATTTATCATCGTACCCTCCCACATTATTCAAACACAAAACACTATCATTTTTCTCATTTTTAAACCTATAGCTATTAAAATAGTTTTTATTAGAATTTAAATCATATTCCAAATAGAAATATAAATTTAAGTTAAAAATAATACCTTTGGAAATATCCAAAACAGTATCATATCCGAAAAAACCTTTAAAATCCTCTTGGAAAGCATTACCTTTTAAAATTTTTCCATTTGATATAAAATGAGCTTCTTCTCCTGAATAAATATCTAAAACTAACAACCCATTATTGAGAACAAAGCAGATATTGTTTTTATATATCCCTAAAAATTTAATTATTTCAAGTCCTACACTCATAGAGCCTTTTTTATCTAAAGAATACTGCCAAAGGATATCATTTTCCATATTCTTTAAAATAACATTTCTTTTTAAGAATATTTGCAGTATAAAATCCTTTTCCCTAAAGAAATTACCCTCTATAAAATAATCATATTTTTTAATCTCCTTAAAAGGAATTAACTGATAAAGATACAAATCACTTAACCATTTACCTTCTTCATTTTTAAAGAAATTCTTAGAAGTTAGAAAGTTATTATTGAATAAAGTATCTTTATGAAAAAACACATCTATCTCAAAAGAGGTGTTATTGATGTAATTGAAAAATACTGTACCTCCTTCTTTTGTATGATAGCATAGATATGTATCGTAAAAGAAGTAACTTTCATTATCTTCATCTAAAAGATAACCATTGATATACAAGTGATTATTTTCATCATTGAAAGCAATGTGATTGTCTAAGACTTGAAAATTACTTATATTGCTAAATGATTGAGTATTTATAAGGTTCATACTATTCTACTTTTATAATTTTATACAATTGACTTTCCTGTTTAGATATTAATTGATGAAAATCTTCTTTCATAAGCTCTTTTAGTTTATTTTGAGAAATATTTTTTGGATAGTTAGATGTATTGAACAAATTATCTCTCAAGTTTTTGTTTTTCCAAATAGTTTTGAAAATTTCATCTTCATTATTAGTAAAGAATTTTTTAATCCCTCCTTTTATTTTACTTGCTGATATTTTTGAAATATCAAAAACATATCTTAGCTCACCTAAAGTGTTTACAGATTGTAGGTAAGATTGAAATTGGTTAAGAGATATTTTGGATGCATCTATATAACTCTTGTATTCCAAATATTTTAAATCTCCTACGTTTTTTTGAAAGAGTTCTATATCAAAACGACAATTAGAACAATCAATTTCTTTTGATTCAAAACGTGCGTCAAACCTTTTAACACTTTGTGGAGTTATTTCAGAGGTTTTACGCATTTTACCTAGCATAAAGGCAGCTCCTTCAACGGCGTAGTTAGGACTGTTGTCTTTGTTGAGCTTTTTGAGTTCTCTTATCACATCATCAAAACCATCTACTTCTTTGTACTTTGATACAAAATCTAACACATCATCTAAATACTCGTCCATATTCTTTAAAAATGAAGTAGTTGCTTTCCCACAAGTAGAACAACCAGCTCGTACATTAGCTCTTATAATAGCTTCCAATCCTTCTTCGCCACCAATAGCCTCTAATGCTTTTTTATTACTTAAAAATTCAGCTACTTTGTTTATAACTTTTGAGTCATTAGCAAATTTAGAAGCTTCACTACGAGCTTTTTTAACTAGACTTTCTGCTTTTTCTAAAAGCTCTTTAGTGACTTTTTCAGCGGTATCTTCAGCGGTGTGCGCTAATCTTGCATTTGTATCGCCACCTATAGGCGCTGTTCTACCATTGAATAGTTCTTCGGCTACATCTTCAGATACGTCCTCAAGTCTTTCGGTATTGTTTACTAATACACGTACTCTGTACAAGCCGCTTTCTAATCGTTCGGCTACTTTGCCTGTTGCATTTCTAAAGACTATCAGTAGTTTGCCTGAAGCATTCTTTATATAACGAATGCTTATGCCCATATAACGGAAGGGGTCGGCTATGCGGTCGCAGAATTGTAGGGCTTTTAGGGAGGTACTTCCTATTTTGGCTAAAACACTTTCACTTGCAGCGACATCGCCAAAACACAATACTATAATAGGACCTGCTATTGAACCTATAAACTCATTTTTTTTGCAAGGATTGTCTTTGCTAAATTGGTCGCTAATACCTTCTTTAAACAAGAACCACAATTTGCCAAATCCTAAACCTTTGCCATATATTACATTTCCATTATCGTCGGTAACTTCTATATTTTCAAGTTGTTGAACAAATTTGCTATTGTTCGCACGTCCTTTTGAAGAACCGAAAGAGTACAATAGTTTGCCTAAATCGGGTACTGTTTTTACGACATCTATCAAGCCGTTGTACATTCCACAGAAAAGGGCAAAATTTGCTTGACTTGCTTCTTTTTGTGCTTTGGATAAATTAGATTCTTCACCTGCGATTTGTTCGGTAATGAGATTGACATAGCCTGAAAGATTCAGATAACTAAAGACTTCAGCGTAAATAGGATTATAATTACTTGCTTTACAGTCCCATACAGATTCAGGTATTTTTAATTTTCCTATACCTGACCCCAACATATCAAATAGATCGTAAAACACTGTAAAATGAAAGTCTGTTATGTCTTTCCCTATATAGAATAGTTTTCCAAAGAATGAAGCTTGTTCATATTGGAATTTTTCATCCCATTGTTTGAGCGTTTTTCGCAAGTCTTGATCGAAATTATCGCCTACAACAACTTCTTTTACACTTATTTTATCATTAGAACCATCGTATTCTATCCAAAAAACAATTTCATCAGGATTTATAGCTACTTTTTCGTTACCTACATATAGTTGATCTTTTCCATTTTCGTTATGTACAGAAATTTTAGCGGTATTTTCTAAAATATTCTTGTGGGAAAGCAAAATTCTTGTATTTAGGTGGTGGTTTTCACCTGTAATAGTGTTTGTAGTGTTTCTAGCGACAATAGAATATAGCTTTTCGGCTAGGTTTTTGCTAAGTTTTTCATCTGCTATTAAGCTATAAATAGTTCCGCCATTTCCGTTGCCATTTCCTATATTAAGCCCCTTGTTTAAGGAACAATCTCTTTTAGAAAGTGTTTTACAGATATATGTATCGCCTTCTCTCACTAATATTTCTTCACCTTCAAGACAGTCTTTTCCTCTATTTGTGAAATCAGCAATGATGTATTTTCGATCAATATTTGAATATACTTTTGAACGATTAACGGTTGTTACACCATCTATGCAATCTGTACATAGTAAAAACGCAATTCCTCCTCTTGCTTTTATTTCGTTATTTTTTGTTTCAACATATTGAGTGGGGTAATATTTATTGTCTTTTTCATCAGTAACATATTGTAGAACACCACTTTTTGATATTGATAATTCTTTTATTTTTTCAGTCTCATTATCATTAAAACTAACTATTTTATTAGCTACAAAAAAACTTTTACAACTTTTTGTTATATCAAATTTAATAGAGCTACCATCTGTACTTCCTGCAATTATTACTACGCCTCCCTTCAGTTCACCCTCGCTTTGCCCTTGGAAAATACCTATTTTAAACGCAGGGTCGTTGATTTGCTTCCAATCAGCAAAGAGTAAATTCTCATCGGAGGTGTAGTCCATTAGGGAGGGGACATTGCCTTGTTGTTTTTTCTTGAATGGGTGTGCTAG
>NZ_KB291463.1:0-4102 GCF_000318295.1 Capnocytophaga sp. oral taxon 326 str. F0382 | reverse complement strand
TCTCACCCAAATCAATGGTCTCTTGGAGTTTATTACCAAAGATAAGTTTACTGCCATCATAATAAAAATATTCCCCATAATACTTAGCCAAACGACAAATAAAGTCGTAGTCAGACTCTTGGTATTGTACCGTATAAGGAAGTGTCCTTGTGGTATTTACTCCTGCTGAGGTATCCACTTTTGCGGACTCATCATACTCCTCGGTAGCTGCGGCAACGATTTCTTGTAGTGTTTTGTTCTCATAAGATTGACATTCCTTACCGCTATCTAAGAGAATGCTTGGTGCATTGCCTGAGATATAGAGCGATTTGTCTGCCAAATCTACTTTTCAATGTATAGTATAGTACTGGCAAACCATTGCTAAATTTTTCTTTGCTCTCATAAGCATAATATTTTACAAAACTTTGAGAAGTTGACTTACAAGACACAAAGAAACAAAAGAATATTGACACAAGAAAAGTTTTAATTAAGTAACTTCTAACAATATTACCTATATTTTGCATTTCTTTCCATTGCCATTGATAAAAGGTTTTTCGCATGAAATCTGTATTAGGATCACTATTTTTGTATTGTTCGTAATCCATAAAATTTTCTAATGTTGTAGATTGTTCTTTAATTTCTACTTGATTGCAATATCTTTAGGAAATTTAGAATAATCTATATTCTTTACTCTTTTCATTTCAGGAGGGAACCAAAACCGAAGATTTAATAATTTTCTATTTTGTAAATGTTTTATTGTTTCATCACTAAGCATCTCATTTACATTGTTATATCTAAGATAAGCTTTTTTATTTGTTATTATATACAAATCATTAAAAAGTGTTTCTTTTACATATTCAGCTGAAATCATATATTTTCCCTCTTCATAAATATCTTCAAGATATCCCATTATAAAAGTATGTTTTTTCCCTCCATATATTTTTAGGACAGAAGCTTCATCATACTCTTGTGAGCTCGAAAAACGTATAATTTGTTTATTAGGACTACTTTCCAACGTATAATATTGTACTGGTAGACCATTGCTAAACTTTTCTTTGCTCTCATAAGCATAATATTTTACAAAACTTTGATGAGTAGTTTTACAAGATGAAACACAAAAAAGTAATAATATAAAAATAGTTTTTATTAAATATTTTCTTGAAAATCCTATATTTTGCATTTCTCTCCATTGCCATTGATAAAAGGTTTTACGCAAGAAATCAGTATTAGGATTACTGTCTTTGTATTGTTCGTAATCCATAAAATTTTCTAATGTTGTAGACTGTTCTTTTACTTTAGAATATTTTATAGTTTTTTGTGTTTTTATATTTTTTAAATCATAAATTTCTTTTTCTAATGCTTGTATCTCTTTTTCTAATGTTGCAATATTATTAGTTTTTTCACTCCCCTCTGAGAGCCCTTTTTGTGTTTGAGATTCAATTTCAATCTCCTCTAATTGTATAATATTATCTATTTTCTCTTGAAAACTTTTAGAAAAAGTATTGTATGTTGTATATTCATATAGAGTTTTATATTCTTCCTCTATATCTGATGACTGTTCTTCAACTTTATTTGTTTCTATTTTTTTTAGAGACTTCTGTTTTTCTTTAAGTTCTTTTATTTTATCTTCTATTTTCTTATTTACTGTCTCGCGATCGTTTTCTTGTTCTTTTATATACACTCCCATTCTACTATCAAAAGTATGACACAAACCAAGAGCATGTCCTAACTCGTGAGCAATAGTCGCATAAGCTTTTTCATCGGCATTTATGAAAGCTTCTTTAAAAATATGAGATACTCCTGAAGCTGGGGCTGAATAAGCTAATGTCTTTCTTTTAGGATTCCCTGCTGTAAGAATATCCTTAGTGAAAAAAGCGTGTAATTGCCCTTTTTTATCTAAAGATATATTTGATTCCATTTGTAGATAAGCTTCTTCTTCTTTTTTCCACTCTTCAAATAGAGCTGTGATATTTTCTTTTTTCCATATCGTTTTTACCATCTTTTCGGAACGATATTTATTCACTTTTTTGGAATCATCCCTCTCTTTATATTTGTAATATTTTTTAAATTCATTTATAAAGATTTGCCTCTTTTTATCCACTCTTTCTTTTTGGTTTTGTTTGTTTTGGAGGTTATTAAGTCTTGCCGCGTATCTATTTTCTACTAAATTATTATATTCTAAAGCTTTGCTTTGATCCTTTTTTTCATCATCATTTAATTCATCTTTGTGATCATTTCGTCCCATTTTTAAATATGTATCTCCATCTTTTGTATAAAAAAGACCTTTAATTTCGAACTCTTGTTTTGAAAAGGTAACTTGCTTAATAGTAGAGGCTAAGGTGAGGTGTATGTATGCTTGGTTGAGAGATTTTGTATTTAAATATTCAACTAATTTTTCAAAGAATCTATTATCTATAGTAGTAGGCAAATCATTTGCTATATCCTTATTTGCACTACCAAAAATAATTTCTATGGGTTGCAAAGTAGTTTGGTAAACAACAGCGTTCGCTTTTATTATTAATTGCCCTAAAACTTGACCTTCATCAACAGATTTAGCAATTAGCTTTATATCCTTTTCGAAAGAAGCATTACATTTTATAGAAATAGGCTTCGCTTCTTTTCCTATTTCCAAGTCTAATTTATTAGGAGAAATTACTATTTCATTTTTTAAATTTTCTCCTTCTAAACTAAACACAATAGTTGCTTTAGTAGCTCTCTCGTTTTTCTTGCTTATATCGGTTGCTTTATTTGCTTTTACAAAGAGGGTTACTTGATTTTTTTTCTTGATTGTTTTTCCGTCCACTTCAATTTCAGGAGGCCAAATGCTCAAATAGGGGCATAGGTATACTTTTTCTTTTCCATAGGTATTTTCTGAAGTTAAGACGGTTCTTATTTTCTCATATTCTGAAAAAAGCCCTTCAGCACAAACTTTAGAGTCAAATCTATCAAAACCAAACTCTCCGTTGTATTGAGTGTCTAATTTTCCATATTTACCTTCAGAATGTTCACGAGAACGATAGAAATCAATACAAGCAATAAATTTTTCATTCTGACGACCAACCGCTTCTGCGATGTATTCACCAGCTTCGTTACCTTGCTCACCGTTCCATATATTGCATTCTCCTGCAGAGAAAGAGATGTCGCCATCGAAAGCGTGGAGCACGGTGTTTCCCTTGCTCGTCCATTTGATATTTCCTTCACATATAGTTATTTTGCTCATCGCTTTTTTCTTTTATATGTTAGTTGTCCATAGTTTGTTCTCCACTAAAACGCTGTGTTTTACCAGAGGCTTTAGCTCGCATATTATGCTTAGACTCAATACCCATATCATTAGATGATATTTTTCGTTCTTGGTCGGTGTGGGAATCTATACTTCCTGAGATATGTTCAATCATATCACCCGTAACTTCTACAGAGAAATTTTGGCTTATTGTAGTTCTCTTATCTTTGCTGATAGTCTCTATATGGTCTTGACCAGCCTCTGTTTTAATGTTTTGAGAAGCATTAAGCTCGAAGTTTTTGCACCTTATACTTATTGTTTCGGGGGCAGAAATCTCTATGTTCTTGCCTTGGGTATCGAATCTTAGGGTATTGCCGTTTTTGTCGGATAGCAAAATGCTTTCGTCTTCGGTAAAGATGAGTTTATGCCCACTTTTGGTATGAATTGCTTTTACGCGGTTATCAGCATTGTGATACCCACTTTTTGCCTCACCATTATAATGCGCTCCAAGCACAAACGGACGTTCGGCATTGCCTCCTTCAAAATCCACTAATACCTCTTCACCTATTTCAGGGACAAAATAGAAACCTTTACCCCCTCCTGTATAGGGTTGCACTACACGTATCCAAGGGGTCATTTCATTGCGTTTTGCCTGCCATAAGAATTGCACGCGTATACGTCCCATTCCTAAAGGGTCATTGTTGTCTTTTACAATAGCTGGTTGCTGCTCTGAGTGCGGAAAAGCATTCTCATCAAAATCAGCAGGCGTACGCATCATCGGGATTCCCTCAAAGGAATTGTAATACTCCATACCACTATGATAGTGTGATATTTTTATGACCCTATAAGTCTCCATTGCTCGGGCATTGATGTCAGTAAGACACGCAAAGGTATTCATCCTGA
>NZ_KB291462.1:0-5348 GCF_000318295.1 Capnocytophaga sp. oral taxon 326 str. F0382 | reverse complement strand
GAGTATCGGTATTGGCTACAATCGCAGGGGCACCTACTACTATAGTTGCAGTTGCACTATCGCAAACGGTAAGAGAGGCTACTTTTGTACAAATCTTATAAGTTATAGTATAAGTACCCGATTTAGTGCCCGCAGGTACCGTAATTGTACCATCGGCGTTGAGGGTAGGTGTAGCACTGCCAGCAGCTCCAGTAGCTGGGGTAACTACGGTCATACTTACGGTAGCTGGAGTAGCAGTTTGTGTTCCTACTTTATCGTTATCAAAGACAGTAAGGGTAGTACTGCCTCCATTAGCACCATTAGCTATCGTAAAACTATCAGTATTAGCTTTTATTTGAGCCAAAGTTATAGTACTTGTTTTGCTAACAGCATTACCAAATAAGTCGGTAGCGGTAAAGGTTACAGTTAGTACTCCGCTGTTATTGCAGAGATCCGCAGGTTTTACTGCGTTGTAATTATTAGTTACACTTACTACATTACAGCTATCGGTAGCGGTAGCTGTGCCGAGCCATTGAGTGATACTTGCTGTAGCATTGCGGCAATCCACTACTAAAGAAGTAGGGACAGTAAGAGTAGGGGTAGTAGTATCATCTACTGTAACAGTAACTACTGCACGAGGGCTTTCGCAACCGCTTGTATTTACCTGTACCACATAACCTACTACAGTCGTTTTAGTAGTTACTTGTGTATTGATGGTAGGGGTAGTGCTGGTAGTAGTAGCTGTAGCTGTAGCATACCAGCGGAGAGTATGTGCTGTTAATGGTGTAACATAGGCATCTAAACTCACTACATTGCTCGCTGCTGTAGGGCAAAGAGTAACAGTAGGACTTACGGTAGGAGCTACTGAAGGTTTGTCTAACAAACTGACAATAAGCGGTGTTTTCTCACTAGGACACTTGCCTACAGCTTGTAAGGTATAGAAATAAGATTTAGTAGGGTCTACTTGAGCTGTATTGGCTTGCAACTGCCATTGAGTGCCATTACGTATAAATATTTTCACTTCTCCGCCTGTAATTGCATTTTTGAGATCGGATACATAAGGGTTGTTGCCTACTACCCTGCACACCTGGAAAGTTTTGGCAGTAGCAGTAGTAACATTGGCGTTTTTGATAAGAATCAAAGGTACCTTAACACTACGGCATTTGCCTGTTTCTTCGGCACTAAAGTATAGGGAGGAGTTCCAATCTACAAAATCAGTAGGTGCTTTTACAGAGGTACCTCTACCTTCGTGTATTTGTACGTTAGTATAGCCATAAGTATCTTGTAGCTGGGTAGCCAATTCACCTGCAGTTATCTGTTCACAAATAGTAATAGAGTGAGTTTGTACTTCAGTAGTAGAAGACATTGTTGCTACCACTGGGTAAAATATAGATTCACACTTACCTATTTCTTGTAGTTTAAAGAACATTTTAGTTTCTAAACTAATTTCAGAATAAAGATTGGTATATTCACTTTTATTTTCATCAAAAATTCTGATAGCGGTGGCTGTAGGGTATTTTAGCATTAAGGCATTTTTTACATCGATAACTTTAGTTATCAAGCCAGCATAATAACCTATATAGGTACATACTTTTGCCTGCTCACTTTGTGCCTGCACCCGAGGGGTCAGATTAAAGGTAAGAGCAGCGGGTGCTGTTACACATTCATATACATTTTTGGCATAGGTATAGCCTGTATTGGTTTCTATGGTAGCTTCATTAGCTTGAGCGATGCCATTTTTATAGATGATTACATTTTCGGCATCAGCGGGGTCTACTAAGTTTTTTAGCTGTTCTATGGTGGTTACATCGCAGCCTGCATTGGTAAGTGTTTTAGCAGTTACTGAGGTTTCTGCTTGTATGGTAATAGTATAGATTCCATCATTACAATAATTAGCTTTACTCAAGCGTAAATAGCGTATCTGACTGCTACCACTGGGGGTACTAAGGAGGGTAGCCCCCGCTAATTCTGAGGTTTCTGCTAAGGCATCGGCATACGAAGTGTACCAGTGGAACTCAGGTTGTACGGTGGTTATAGTAGGAGTTCCTGCTGTAACCAAGTTCTTTATTTCATTCAAAGAGACAGTAGTATTACATACCTTTATAGTGGTTTTAGGGTTGTAATTCATATAGCGTTTTACGGTTAGTTTGGCTTCTTGGTATCGCTCTACTTCTCCACAAGGAGAAAGTAGTTCATAACGGAAGGTGTAGGAACCTATTCCCTGAGGTTTGTTATAGCCACCTCTAAGGATGAGTTTCAGTTTGCCATCTCTTGGTACAGTAATTTCGCCTGTGGTTTCGGTGATGCGTGTAGCTACCCCTGTAGGTAAGGCAGGAATATTGAATATGGTATTCAAATCAATCTCCTCATCTTGTGCTATACATTTATAGGTTTCGCCATTGTTAGCAGGTATTGTAGGTATAGAGACTGCTAACTGCTGGAATTGATAAGCAGCAATCGCATTTGAAATGCAGGTTTCTATAGTAGGTTGAGAAGGTATTTTGAGTTGTACGCTATAGCTATTGGTGAAATCGGCAGTTGTTAATGAGGTTATATTAAGGGTAGTGCCCGTTGCTACAAGAGTAGTAGGGGCATCGGAACGATACCATTCTATGGTTACAGAAGGTCCTAAATTGGGGACGGAGAGTTGTGCGGGTTGTCCCACGCAGTGATAGCGTTTAGTTGCAATGATAGTAGGGGTAGTTACATTGGCAATAGTAACCTCTCTATCTTCTGTGCGTGGGCAAGCATCAGTAATTGTAAATTTATAGGCGGTGTTAGGATTGCTACCGTCTAATCCTATAAAGAAGTTATTACCTGATTGTGTTTGGTTTATAGGGATAGGCGTAGTACTACCTCCAGGCACTTTATGCACCAATTTATAGGTAAAAGGACCGGTGCCGCCTTTAGGTATTACAGCAATGTGATATTGACCACCGCCACAGCCAAAGCCTACGAGGTCAGGTTTTTTTAGGTCGCCGCCAAATTCTTTTTCATCAAGTACTAATACACACTCATAAGCACCTGCTAAGTTTTGTATACGGCGTATTACCCTAAACTTACCTTCTTTCCCCAGACTTTCATCTTCAGTTTTTCTACTGATAGGGGTATTAAAGTTTAAACCGGCATACATCCACTCATCCCATCTTTGGGTAGTTTCGTTGAAATGTTGAATGATAAATTCGGACTGAGTGTAGCGCCAATCATCAGTAGCTGCCAAGTTGATTTGACCTACTACTCTGGGGTCACAACCAGGGGCAAAAGTAAGTGTATAGGTTTGCCCCGAAAGCACTTTGGTTTTAGTTACTACACCTCCACATATATTGGTGACGACCACCGTATAGCTACCTGCGGGTAAATCGCGTACATACCAATTAGTTTCATCGGCGCGGTTGTTTTCAGTGAGTGTATAGGGTAAGGAAAGAGTAGTACTTGGTATACTTCCTATTGTTCGCCCGTTGAAGGCTACTATTTGAATTTTTTCGATTGGGCTACCGCTTCCTTTCCTGATGCGCATAGAGGCATAAGGCGCGCTCTCTTTAGTGGCATCTTTACAACTAGCTATATTATCTATAGTTATTTCAGTGGGCTGTGCAACACTAGCTATAGTAATGGTAATGGTATCCATTAGGCTACTGCGGGTACTGCTACAAGTAGCATCTACTAAGCGGAACTGAAAAACATCACCTGCGTGTATAAAGTCAGGAGCTACCACCTCGGTATCTTGCCAAGGGTCATAGAGTACCTGTTTTAGATATTTACCACTGAGCAAGGGGTTTGTAGTATTGATTTGGTAGAAGCCAGCTTCGGCATACTTAAAGTTAGTAGGGGCTTGCTCTACCACCAAATAGGTATTGAGTATAGGAGAAGTATCTCTTCTGTATTTATTAGTGAGGATGAGTCGTTCTTTATGGCAGGCAATAAGTGAGTTACCTCCTGCGGTTTGCACTACTCTTGCATTTTCAATAGGGTTATAAAGCGTACTAGTAGCTGTGCCGATAGTAGTAGTTGTACTACATACGGTTATTTGGGCAGTTACTGTCCACACTCCATATTCTTTGGGGATGCGCTGTTCTCTCAGGTTATTGGTTAGTACCAAAGCCTCACCATAAGCATATTTACCTATATAAGTATCGAGGTCTGTTCTATCAGTAATTGTATAGGTAGCAGAATACACGATTCCTGAGGGAGCTGTAATTCCAAATTTTATAGTAAAGGGATAAGGGAAAGCATCCGATTTAGTAGCTTCCGTAATGTTCGTTCCGTACAAATACAATTTGTTAAAATCGGCATAATCGCAGCTAAACTCTCTTACAGAGGTTAATTGAAGATGGGTAAAGGTAAGTGTTGCATTGGTGAGCGTAATTGCCTGAGGCGTTGGGCTTGAGCCACAAAAATCTTCTACTTTTACCTTATAAGTACCGGGGGTTAGATTGGTAAAGATATTTGAAGTTTGGCGTTGTTTGCCAGCGATAGGGTTATCAGAAGCATCTAATAATGAATAGTACACAGGGTAATTGGCACTGTGGTTGCCCCATTGGTCTACTTTTATTTCGGCTTTAATGCCTAAATTAGGTGAAGCACAAGTAACAGGTATAGGGGCTATTGTATAATCGAGGTTTTTTATATCTTTTTTGATTTCAATAACAGGAGTTATTATATCTCCTGTTCCTACTTTAGGGCGTGCCATAATATAATATTTACCAGCAGCGCGTGATTGAGCCCCCGTAAGAGGAAGAGGGGTAGAAGTATCAAAATTAGCATCAGTATCTTTTTTAATATAGAAGTTGTAATTGTTGTTATTGGCACCAGGTCCTACAAAGGTAAAGCGAATAGCTCCCCCATTACCACAGCGTTCGTGTTCTACTCTTGTAACGAGTTGAAGCGAGGTAGCAGGTGTTACAGTGTAGTTGAATCCTGTTTGGTATACACAAGTCCCTTTTTGAGCTTTGAGTGAAAATCTACGTTCATTATTTACAGCTCCTGCATTCACATTGATAAATTCATCAGTGCCTGAAGTGTAAGTGAATGAATAAGTAGCTCCAAGGTTATCGGAGATGATGTAAGTAGTACCTATCAAAGGATATCGTATCGTAAAAACAGCATTATCACCTTGTGTTACTTTATTAAAATATGACACTTGGGTTTGCTCTAACGATTTTTGCGTATTTACATCACAGTTTTGTGCATAAGTATTGCCGACTATTACTGATATAATAATAAAAATTACCTTTTGAAGAAAATTGCTCATGGAAAAACATTTTTATTTAGGGTACAAAAGTATAAAAAATAATCATATTACACAAATAAAAAACCTCTTATTACACAAAATAAAAAAAAATAGTAGTTAGTTTTTTTGATAACCAACT
>NZ_KB291461.1:60159-67805 GCF_000318295.1 Capnocytophaga sp. oral taxon 326 str. F0382 | reverse complement strand
TCAGCCTGTTAAAACTTTTCGGACAGGCTCTTTTCTGTTTCTTAAGGGCTTAAAAAATAGTTATTAATGTTTCTATTTTACTTGCTGGACATCTGTTTGAATGTTCATGATATAGAGCAGGTACATTCTTAATGAAATTGATTTTCTATACAAATTTTGTAAACTTCTATACAGTTTACTCATAATGCCCGTATGCAGCTAGAACTTCAATATACTTTTCTTCTTCAAAAACTTCATAAGTTAATCGGTGTTTTTTGTCTATTCTACGAGAATAAACATTGCGTTCACCATACCCTTTTAGTGGTTCAACTTGTCCTGTTCCTGTCGTTGGATGAACTTCTAATTCATCAAGTAAGCTGTCTATTTTAACAAGTAGTTTCTTCTGTCCAGATTTTAGATGTTTTTCTAAGTGGTTTAGATACTCATCAGAGTATTTTAATTTGTAAGTTTCCTCTTCCATTTTCTACCCTTCTAAAAGCATCTTTCTCATTTCTTCACGACTGATTTCGTGTTTTTTTCCAGCTCTTGCTCTATCAATCATTTCAAAATACTCCTTCTTGGTCATTAAAGAGTCGTCTTTTTCTTTAATGTCCTTTGTGTCATTATAAACCTTTACTTTGAACTGTTTGAACAATGGCTCAAAAATGTAAAAGTCTGTCTCATTATTGAACTTTATTCTGATTGTATCCATAAATGTTTATTTTTTTGCAAAGGTAATAATTATTTTTCAATCAATAATGTTTCATTCCCCTAAACTCTCTTTGATATTGATGAGTGTTTGTTTGATATGTTCTAATTTCTCTATAAGGGCAAAATTGTCGAGTGTTTTTTGTTTTTCTTCTTTCAGGCGTTGGCGCGCGCCTTCAAGGGTAAAGCCGCGCTCTTTTACTAAGTGATAAATCAGCTTGAGTTTTTGAATGTCGTCTGCTGAAAATTTCCTACTGCCTGAGGTTGTTTTACGCGGACTGATAATCTCAAACTCCTTTTCCCAAAAGCGTATCAGCGAGGCATTTACGCCAAATGCCTGCGCCACTTCGTTGATACTGTAATAGAGTTTTTCGGGTAAGTCAATATTAGGCATTAGGGGATAGGGATTAGGGGTTAGGAGTTCTGATGATTTTTACTTGCTTGATGCGTTTTTTATCAAAGGCTTCTACAATAAATTTGTAGTTGTTGAAAAGAATAGGGATTCCTTTTTGAGGGAAATTACCTGCAATCTCTAAGAGGAAGCCGGCAAGTGTTTCGGCATCACCGCGTTTTTCGTCAAAAAGAGCCTCTTCTTCATCGTTGAAATCTAGGATGCGATAGAAATCCTTTAACACTGTTTTTCCTTCAAAAATAAAGGTGTTATCATCTACTTTGAAGTAGGTGATATCATCGTCGTCAAACTCATCGTTGATACTGCCTACAATCTCTTCGATAATATCCTCTAAGGTAATCACTCCACAAGTGCCGCCATACTCATCAACCACTACGGCGAGGTGTATTTTCTTCTCTTGGAACTCGCTGAGCAAATCGTCGAGTTTTTTGTTTTCGGGAACGAAAAAGGCATTGCGTTTTACACTATTCCAGTCGAAGTCGGTTTTATCTAAGTGAGGCAAGAGGTCTTTGATGTAAATCACCCCTGTGATATGGTCTAAATTCTCGTGATATACGGGGATTCGCGAATAGCCTATGGCTACAATTTCGTTGAGCAACTCCTGATAAGAGAGATCTTCGCTGAGGGCAAAGATATCTACACGGGGCACCATTACTTCGCGCGTTTCGGTATTGCCAAACGATACGATGCTCTCCAATATTTTCTTTTCTTCATTGGTAGTGTCTTCTTCCGAGGCAAGTTCTAAGGCTTGTGAGAGTTGTCCTATTGAAATATTGCTTTTCTGTTTGCCTAAACTCTTCTGAATCCATACCGTAAAGGCTTTCATCGGTGCGCTGATGGGCGTAAAGAAAGTGTCGAGCGTATAGATGAAGTAGGCGACACGCTGTGCAAATTGTATGTTGTTGCGATTGGCATAGATTTTAGGCAAGATTTCGCCGCAGAGCAAGAGTACAAAGGTAACTACCCCCACATCAAGCACGGCACGCACCCAAGGGGTGGTGATGCCGCCAAAGAGGAAGTTACCTAAATCGACGAAGAGGAGTACGATGGAGATGTTTACCAAATTATTGGCAATGAGCACCGTCGCTAATAGTTTTTTAGGATTATCAACGAGCTTGGCGATGATATTGCTGGTAGCTGTTTTTTCGTCGCGGAGGGTATTTATCTCGGCAGGGGTGAGCGAAAAAAGGGCTACTTCGGCTCCTGAGATGAGAGCCGAGCACAGCAATAGTACTACAAACACTGCAAATTGAATAACGATACTCCAATTGATGTCTAAAAAGGACATCAAAGGGAGTACCGACAAAGGTTCTGTTTCCAAAATATTATTATTTCGTTACACATTTAGAAAGGCGGCTGGGTACTTACCGGAGGTTCATACGCCTTAGGTTCAGCCGTTTTTGGGGCGGGTTTAGGTTGCCCGTCGCGTTTTGGGTTTGGGAGGAAAGTTACATCGGTAGCGTGGATTTCAGTCATATAGCGCATTACGCCGTCTTCCGTTTGCCATTTGCGCGTTTTGATGCGCCCTTCCACATAGATAAGATCGCCTTTGTGAGTGTATTTTTCTACGAGTTCAGCGAGCTTGTTGCGCACGATGATGGTATGCCATTCGGTACTGCTCATACGCTCGTTAGTAGCGCGGTTAGTATACTCATCATCAGTGGCTAAGGGGAACTGACCGATGCAGTTGCCTTCGCTGAAATACGTAAGTTTTACAACATCTCCCATACGACCTATGAGAATAACTTTATTTAAAGTTCCGTTCATTGATAAAATATATAAATATAGAGTTGATAATCAAAATATTTTTCAAAAGTACAACTTTTTTTCTACTTACCAAAATTTGGAGATGAAATTTATTTTTTATTGATTTGCTAATTTGTGAAATTTTAATATCTTTGTCGCTTGATAATACCTCATAAAATGAAAATAATTCTTCTCTTTTTACATTTGTGTTGTTGCTGGGCGCTTTCGGCTCAGTCGTTTACGAAAGAAGTACCTTTTGAGCTCAAGGGCAAAGTGAAAATGCTCTATACTACAATTGAGTCCTTAAACCCTGAAATTACATTAGACCAAAACAACGATTTGTACAAACACCAAAAAGTGTATTTTGACGAGCAAGGAAAAGTTGTCAGTAGAACTTTATATAAAGATGATGGTCAAGAAGATGGTACACAGGCATTTTCGTTTGATAAGAAGGGTTTTTTAACTGAAATGAAAATTACGGATAAAAACAATTTGCTTGCTAATGAGGTACGTACACTGGTGTACAATAAAAAGAAAACTGAGGCAATAGCCAAACGATTTGTCGTTGCCGAAATGCATACGGTTTATCCTACCAAATATGTGTTCGACAAGCGTAAACGCCCTATAGAAATCACTGATTATTTTCCTAATGAGAAGGATATTATCCAAAAAGAGCGTTTTGAGTACAACGCTGCTGGCAAAATAACTGCCAACATCAAAGAACGAATGAACGGGAGTGTGGTGATTAGCACGTTCCTTACTTATAATGCTCAGAACCAAATTGTAAAGGAACTTACTGAAGTAACCCAAAACGGCAGTACAATTTATAAATTAGAGGCAACTTTTGCTTATACTGATAAAATGGGCTTCCCAACAGAACAAGTAACGGTTATCGATGGAGGTGCCCCTACGCGTTGTAGCTATGAATATCAATGGGATGCAAAAGGCAATTGGACGGAAAAGCGCTTTGTGGTGGACGGCAAGGCAATGGCTGCTGTAAAAAGAGAAATAACCTACTATTGAAATCCTAATTGTAGTTCGTCTTAGGAATTCCTCTCAAACTTAATCAACGTGTGTTCGATGTGAGAAATGTATGGCTAAATATCTATTAATCAAATAAAGCTGATGGCACGAATTACACGGATTTTGACACGGAATGGGGTGCAAATATGGTTGTAAATTATAGTAGATGCGAGTTACAAGAAATACTCTAATGGGGTTTTACTTTGTTTGTTGTCTTAAAAAATCTTCTATAGGATTTGCTTTACTATCATTTCCATCACGTTGATATTGTATAGTTTCTTGATACAAAATTTCCCCTGTTTGTCCATCGATCACGAGATTAGTAGTAGGTTTTTGATATACATCATAAGGATCAAGAGGGAATATCACTACTAAATAATAGTATTTTTCTTTTTCTTCAAATTTTCTAAACTCAATATTACTCTCTCGTTTACCTATTTGTCGTTGATATTCCGTTTTTATCTTTTCTATTAACTGAGGTATAGAAAAAAGGTAATTTTTATCTTCATCTTCTTCCTTTATTAAATTGCCATCTTTATCATAATATCGAGAAATACCATAGGGTACACCTGTAATATATTGACAAGAAAAGTTACGTTTTTTAGTAGCTAAATCATATATACATAAACGAGAATAAGGACTGAGAGTATCGTACTCCATTACTTGTATTGTGTTTCTGTTGTAAGAGTAGTATATTTCTACTCTTTTGCTTCTTTTTTTCAGGTATTTACTACTATTACTTGAGGAATAGGCATTATCTATTTCCCAGTTTTTAAATACTTTTTCGTCAAAAGTAAGCATTTGATGTACATTAAACTCTTGTGATTTGCAATTTATATAGCCACACAAAAGAATGTAAATTAATATTATTTTTCGCATTTTTCTTTATCAATTAATCATTAATAAAAGCCATTGCCAATGATGAAGATTATAGTTAAACAAAAATAGGTTTTGAATAAATTGGCTTGTTTTTAGGGGGCGTTTGCAAAACGCCCGTACACCACGAAAGTGATTGATTATCAGATTTATAGACTTTGTCGTACGTTTGCATCTTGAAAAATAAATTGTAATTTTACATTTAAATAAGCACGGAGAAAGACCGAGACTTTGTTAGTGAAAAACTGCCTTTGACGTTCAGTCCCCGTGCTTTCACATCTGTAAAACTGGATAGTTCGTTAGGTTTTAAGCCTGTGTTTACGACGATAGATTATCAGATGTTATTTAAACAAAGTTATTTTTAATCTTTTTAATTTATTCATTATGAGTTATGTAGGTGTTGATATTAGCAAGGATAGCTTCGTAGTTGCTTTCTCTTCTGCTTCTAAAAGTAAAACTATTACTTATCAAAACGACGACAAAGGTATTGAAAAATTTATAAATACCCTTGATAAAGAGCAACATCATTGTGTGATGGAAGCTACTGGTAACTATGGTGTTAATCTACTTTATCACCTTTGTGAACAAGAAATAAAGGTTAGTTTAATTAACCCTAAGCAAAGTAATTTCCTTTCAAAAATGAAACTATCTACTGCTAAAACTGACAATAAAGATGCTCGTTTGTTAGTAGAATATGGAGAAAAAAATGAATCCTGAAGTTTATAAAATGCCTTCAGATAAGATTATTCTTCTTAAACAGAAACAAACAGTACTTACTCACTTAATAAAACAGCGTACAGCAAGTAAAAACCAGCTAAAATCTTTAGAGTTACTCAATAAAAAAGATAATTTAGCTATTGATATGCTCAAAAACAACATAGATAACTTAGATAAACTCATCAATAATCTAGAAAAAGACATTGTTTCTATCACTGAGGAAGAGTTTGAAAAACAAGTTCAACTACTTACTTCCATTAAAGGAATAGGCAAAAAAGTTGCTACTACTTTAGTGATTATTACTAATGGTTTTTCTTTCTTTGAAAATCCTAAGCAATTATCTCGTTATATAGGTATTTGTCCTACCTACCAACAGTCGGGTAAATCGTTGAATTACAACGGACATATTAATAGAAATGGACATAGCACCTTACGTGGTCAGTTGTTTATAGCATCGTGGTCAGCAGCTAAGTATAATTCCTCTTGTAAGGCTCTTTTTGAAAGGCTTAGAGAGGAAGGAAAACCTTGGAAATTAGCACAGATAGCGGTCTGTAATAAGCTTATTAGGCAAGCTTTTGCAGTTATTAAGTCAGGAGTTGCTTACATAGACGGACACGTTCCTACTTTATCTGCACCAATGCAAACAGCTATATGAGTCACTACTTTCGCCGTAGGCGAACTAAAAGAAATTCCTTTTTAGAAAAAAAAAGTTACTAAAAAATTTGCATATTAACATAGTTCGTCAAAGTTTTGGGACTTTGACAAAGTGTAGTGACGCATTGGCAATACAAGCAAGAGTAAAGATAAATATTATTCCTTTACAAATTCATAATGTTTCATTATCAGATATTCTTCCTTGTTTTTTGGTTGGCTCATCCATTTATCATTTCTTAAAAAATAGTGAATTGCTTTTGTGTCGGGGAATTTATCAGAAGAGGAAAGAAAATCAGTTGCTTTATATGATATTTTTGCATATTCCATTATAGCAAGAGTGTCATTGTTTGTTTGCTTACTATTTGCAGGCACTCGTTCATTGATTCTGTAAAAACCAGAAACCGTTAAAGAATCATTAGGAGCTATATTAAAAATGGTATAACTATATCGCCCTTCTGCTGTATTGCTGCCATTAAAAAGCACAAAAGAACAATTTTTACTTCTATTTTCAAATAAATCATACCAAAATACTATAGGTACACTTAATATTTCAGCATAACTATATAAGGGATAGCGTTGTTTTTTGTACTCTAAATAATAATGAGGGTAGTTGTCATTTACAGTTAGCGTTACTAAATCTTCTTCACAAGTAGGTTTTTCAGTTGATTTATTATCATATTCTGAGCGCCACGATAAAACTTCACTGATGTAAGTAGTATCTTTTGTTAGTTTTTTGTCTTCATCATCAAAAACGATAGTATTTGTAGTTTTTCTGTTGTTGCAAGCTATTGTTAGCAAACATAATAAAGATATGAGAAGTTTCATCTGAACAATCGTGTTTATAGTTATTCATATTCAAATAGTTTTACTCTAAAACTTTTTTCAGGTTTTTAGAATCCATCAGATAAATCATAAACATTATTGATTTCTTCAGCTCCAGCACAAGTGGAATCTATATAGTATTGAACTTTCCTATCTTGTTTTTCATTGAAATAATCTACTTTTATCTCTTCTTCTGAAAAAACATTCCATCTTCCGTTATTATAACAAACATTTATACTCTTGCTATTCATATCATTTTCATTCATTCTCATTATTCGCAAATATTGTCCTTGACTACAACAATCCTCAGGTCTATTGTTAAAACGATCATAAATATATCCTTGTCTAAGGATTACTGTATATTGTAATTCAACATAGCCTATTTGTACAATTTCTCTATAAACATTGTCTTCTTCGATAAAAATAGTATAAAGATAACGCGGGCGAAACCTACTTTCCTCTCCATTTGCATAGTAGAAATCCCACGCTCTATCCCTATTTTGTTGTAATCCATTATATCCAAAAATAGAATCACCTGCCATAATTTGGCGTGTTACAAGTAGCTTCTCTTTACTATTGTGATCATCTTCTTTTACATCTAAGAGATAGAAAATAGAATCACGATCATAATCTACTACAAAATTTTCTGTATCAACAAGATTTTTGTGATGATTACAAGCTATTGTTAGCAAACATAATAAAGATATGA
>NZ_KB291461.1:36574-60139 GCF_000318295.1 Capnocytophaga sp. oral taxon 326 str. F0382 | reverse complement strand
AGCTATTGTTAGCAAACATAATAAAGATATGAGATGTTTCATCTGAAATGTAGTTTTTAATCAAATCATAACCAGCTGGAATATCTTGAAAATTATAGATTTTTTTATAATTAATGCGAATCAAGGTTTAAAATATGAATCAAGAGTTGAAAAATAATAATCATTGATTAACAGAATGTTATCCCTTTTGCATCGCATCTCCCCCTTTGGAGGGGGACGGGGGGAGGTTTATAATCAACAAGTTAATTTAACCCTTGATTATCAACCACTTTCAGAGTTTGTTCTGTAGGAAAGCCAGCGATAGTTGGGTATGTGCTGCAAACGCCCACATAAATAAAACTTTTCGGACAGCCACGTACACCACGCACTTTAAAAGCGATTGATTATCATAAATACTCATAAATGATAAAGCGACCTTGGGAGTTGGTGGGGACTTTTATTTTCTTTTCGCCTTTGATGAAGTGGAAATTGCGATGTGTTTCCCCATTATCGATGATAGTGCCGTGCTTTTTGTCTATTTTGATATGGTATTCGTACATATCGGCTTCAAAAGGCAGGTCTTTGCCATAGGTATTATAGCGTTTGTGAGGTATATAACCTTCTGAACCTCCGCTGTAAAACTCCAGAGCGCTGCCTCGGTGGTCGTATTTGGTTACATATTCGCCATAATATTTTTCACCTTTTAACGTATAGAGTCTGCTTGGGGCTAAAGAAATGTTTTGACTGGCGTGCAATACATACTTTGCTTTGATGTACTTCACTTGCTGTAAGGAGTCTAAGGCTTGTGGTGAGAGTTGAGCAAAGGTATTGGCAATACAAGCAATAACGAGTAAGAGTGTTAATTTCATAGAGTATAAGTTTTAATATTTTTACATTTCTATCAAATGATCATCAAATAAAGACTAATTGATTATCAGTGATTTAATTTTTAAAAGGGCATTTCTATCAAATAACCATCAAATAAAAAAAATTAGGACTTTATTCAGCCTACAAAGGTATAAAATAATTTCTATTTTTCCTATTTCCAAAACTTGGTGATGAAATTTGCGGTGAGTGCCGATACGGGGTAGCGGTGTATATCGGTGATGGGTATACTGTTGTCAAGGGGTTCGGGGGTGGTGATAATCCAAAAAGAAGTGTAGATATGCTGGTGTGTGAGTTTGTGGATTACGGGTGTTTCGTTGTATAAACTCACGGTAGCTGTGGGGTGAGCGGCAGCTATGGTGTCGGCAGTGGCTGGGGTGTGTGTTTCGAGTAACGGGAACTCATAGAGTCCGTGCCATATATCTTTGCCTTCACGCTTTTGCAAGAGGGTTTGTCCGTAGGGGTTTAACCATACGAGGTAGTTGAAATAGCGTTTTTTGATAGTGATTTTCTTGAGTTTTACGGGTAATTCGTTTACCTTGTTGTGGTGGAATGCCCAACAATGGTCGCGCAATACGCAATTAGCGCAATTGGGACTCTGAGGGGTGCATTGCAGTGCGCCAAACTCCATTATTGCTTGGTTGTAAACACCTGCATTGGTTTTGTCTAAACACTCGTGTGCCAAGGCTTTAAACTCTTTTGCCCCTTGAGTGCTGTTGATAGGGGTTGCGATGCCAAACACACGTGAGAGCACGCGGTATACATTGCCATCGACTACGGGGCAGGGTTCATTATAACAAAAAGAGGCGATGGCACTGGCTGTATAGTCGCCTATGCCTTTGAGTTTTACGAGTTCTTTATAGGTTTTGGGGAAGATGCCGCCCAGTTCGGTAGCGATATATTGGGCGGTGTGATGTAGATTTTTGGCGCGGGAGTAGTAGCCTAAGCCCTGCCATAATTTGAGGACTTCTTCTTCGGGGGCATTTGCCAAATCGGTGATGGTGGGGTAGTTGCTGATAAAGCGCTGGTAGTAGGGGAGCCCTTGTACCACACGTGTTTGCTGAAGGATAATTTCAGAAAGCCACACCTTATAGGGGTTGGTTGTGCCACGCCAAGGCAATTCGCGCTGGGCGGTGGCATACCAATTTTCTAATTTGTCGGAAATAGGTTTCAGGGGTGAGGATTTAGGTGTTAGAGAGTGTCGCTACTCATTGATGAATTTGCTAATTAGATAACTACAGCTGTGCCGCTAACAGTAACCATTAGCATACCGCCGTTAGCGCCTACGGTTTCATAATCGAGGTCGATGCCAACGATTGCATTAGCGCCTTTTTGGGCAGCGCGTTGTTGGAGTTCAGCAAGGGCAGAGTCTTTGGCTTCGATAAGGACTTTTTCGTAGGTAGAGGAGCGTCCGCCAAAGAAGTCGGTAAGTCCAGCCATAAAATCTTTAATAGCATTTGCTCCGATGATAGTTTCACTGGTAACGATACCTAAATACTGTTTGATAGGTTGTCCTTCGATAGTGGGGGTTGTTGTTAAAATCATAGTGTTAATTTTTTTGATTTGTCAATTTGCCGATTAGCAAATTTACTAATTTTCTGATTTCTCAGTGTTTTCGGGTTTCTTTTCGTTGGGGTCTTTAGCGGCATCTTTGAACTCGCGAATACCACTGCCCAAACCGCGCATTAGTTCAGGAATTTTTTTACCTCCGAAGAGCAATAATATAAGGGCTACAATGATGATGATTTGCCAAGGTCCTACGACCCCTAAAAATATACTTAGCATAGTTTCTATTAGTTAAGAGGTAAGAGATAAGAGGTAAAGTGCTACCTATTAGCTATTACTTGTTTGTGGTGCAAAGGTATAAAACAATTGATAATTAACAATGAATAATGAAGAAATTTTTGGATTTTAGAATTTAGTTTTTTTCGCGAATAGCTCCTGCGTCTATTAGCAAACTTTTACAAGCGTCTAAATTTGTTTTTTCATCTTCGTTTATTTCAATGCCATAGTCACTTAGGATATTGTCTAACGCTGAGGAAATAATGGAGTAGTCACCATCTTCTAAGAAATAATTGATATTGGGATTAGCGCCTTTACTGAGTAGATATTTCATCAGTTTAGGGTTGTGAGTATATGAGGTAACTTGTAGCGCATTGATGCCATCATAACCAAAGAAGTTGATATCAGCACCTAATGAAAGCATTTTGTCGGCTAAAGAGATAGTTTGCTGTACAATTAGATCTTCATTAGCGTTGGGTGTGTTTTCGGCTATTTTGCAAGTAGCAGAATCGAATAATTGGGTAAAGGGAGTACATCCTAAGTGGTTGATGCAGTTGATGTTTGTTCCTTCGGAGACTGTTTTTTCAATATTTTTCCAATCAAAATTATCTACAGCATTAAAGAGTTTATTTTCTTCTTTTGTGAGGGTAGGGGTTGTTTCTTTGGCGTAGAGGAGAGTTAAAAGTTCGGTATCGCAATATACAAAAAAGTCTTTTATCTCATCATAAGAAAACCTACAGTTATATTGATTGAAGAAGTAAGATGTTTTGTTGTTTCGATATTGGTCAGCAATTTTATTTATAATGTTGTTGTTGATTTCTGGTTCATTTACACAAGCGTTCAGTTGTAAGGTCTCGTTATTTTGGGAGAAATGAATGCTTTCAGAAGATATGATTAGCGGGCTGTCGCATAGGGCAATGAGCATTTCTTTAAAATAGTTTTCAGCTTCAGCTCTTTTGTTGTGGGTAAAAACTAATTTTTTTAGAGGGTCTTTAGTTTTTACCCATTCATGATTGAGATGGAAAGGGTACCATTGTTGAGTGAGTTTTTGGGCTACTTCCCATACTTGTAAAGCGAAGTTAAACTTTGCGCTACGTACACAAAGTTCTGTAGGGAGTTCTTTTTTATCAAATTTTGCAAAGAAGTAAGCTTTTTGAAAATCATTTAGGCTTCTCAAAAGATAAGGGGAGTAATTAATTTTTCTATCTAATGAGTGATAAGTGCTTAGGATGTCACTTTTAGTTTGAAATTGTTCGCGGGAGTAACGTTCTGTAAAGTGTTTCATAGTTAGTTACTAACGAGTAAATTCAATTGATTTGACAATCGCTTCGAGTTCAAAGAGCATATCGCGTTTGGCGACTCCTGGAGCATATAGGAAACCTTCCACAACTAAGAGTCGGTTATGGGCTTTATCCTCAATGATGTAGTTGATATAAGGGCCTCCAAGAGCGAAGCCTTTTACTTCCCATAAGCCTTTGCTTTCAATGGCTTTATGTCCTTTGATCATCACCTCGCTGATGCTGGGAGCAAGGTAGGTTTCGGTAACCATATACATACCTTTTTCGGGGCCTGGGATATATTTTTCGCCTATAGAATCGCGCATTTTCACAATAGCTTTGGCGCGTCCTTCCTCATCGGTAGGGATGCTACCAAGAGGCATTTCGTAGAGGATGATGCTTGCTTTACCGCCTTTGATAGGGCGTTCCATCCAAAAGAAGTTGTTGCCGTACTTTTGGATATTAAACACATTAGGCATAGTGAATTTAACACCTAAGGTATTTTCTACTTGTTTGTCTTTACTAAGGGAATTATCAAAGCGTTTGCGTGTTTCGATAAGTTCACTGTTTTTAAACTCATTGACAAACTCTTTGTGGTATTCTTCAACCTTGCAAGCGATGTCGCGTACTTGTTTGCCTTGTACTACACATACTACTTGAGGTTTAGCGAAGAGATTTTCTTTTACAAACGCTTTTTTCTCATCACCGCGTTGAACGATGAGGATATTGCGACTATTGCGGGTATTGCCTTCAAATACTTGGGGGGGGATTTGATGGAGAGTGAAGGTAGGTTCTTCGGTAGGTAGACCGTCGACAGGGGCAGCGAAGTAACGGCGAATGGTATCACCTATGGTGCCTTCCCATAAGTCGTTGTCAATCACCACAGCTACGCTGTTGATAGGACCCACTGAAGGGGGCAAGTAGGTATCGTTTTTACCGTTGTTAGTATCGTTGCAAGCTGCAAAAAGGAGAGCGCTCAACACGCTAAAGAATAATAGGCGTTTCATAAAAAAGATAATTTTCTGCTTTTCGTAAAAATGTGTAGCTAAAATCGTTCCAAAGTGATATTTTTCTAAGAAAAAAGCTACTAAGCATCTCTGTTTAGTAGCTTTTTTTATATGTTTTAGCTTTAATTTCTTTAGTAGTTACACATATATTATAACCTTTTTCTTTTAAACCATTGGAAAGTTTAGCATCACAAGTCCATATTTTATGTCCTTTTTCCAAGTGAAGAGCTACAAAAGGATAATCATCGGGGTCTATGGATTCAACTATACGTTGTGCTTTTTCAATATTTCTCTGTGGTATATTATCTAATTTAAAAAAAGTGATATTCTGGGTAAAATCTTTTAACAGAGCTTTTGCTTGTTTTTTGGTTAGCTTTGTATTTTTTAATATTTCGGGCAAGTGTTCCTCTATTTCTTCTAAAAGAAAGTCGGGAGCTATAAATTGCAATCTATTCTTTTTTTCCTTTAGAATAGATGCTAAAACTCCATTAGGTGAATAGAAGCAACTAAAAATAATATTACTATCTGAAATAACAATCATACGGTTTGTTTTTTACTTCTTTTAGTAAGAGCTTCATCCCAACGTTTAGCAACAGCTTTGTTTACTTTTTTTGAAAGTGCCATAATCTCATCGCGATATTTGATAGGGATACCATCTTCATCTTCTTCAAGTTCTTCAGTAATTGTTGCTGTTTTTTTAGCTTCTTTTGTTTTTGTAACGGTTGTAAAATCAAGGCTTTTAGCAAATTTTACAAAGTTCATAGCTGCTGGGCTATTGTCGTTGATAGTTATTGTGTAGGGCATAATAATTCAATTAACAATTAACAATTGGCAATTAACAATTAGCAAAAACTGCGCCAAACAAAAGGTTGTTAAAACCTTGTTTTTTTTATAATAATCTAATAATTCACTACAATATTGAGGCGTTTGGCTAAGAGTTTTTGCAACTGGATGTAGTTCATTACGTTCTCTAAAAGTTCTTTTTTTTCTTCTTCGTTAGCTTGTGCCATTTGCTGCGTAAGACTTTGGATGAGGTGGTGTACTAACAAACTCCTAATATTGAGAATGATATCGCCTACAATAGTTTCAAGATGAGCATCTTTTGCTTTGGGGACGATGTCGCGTTTACTCCAATCGTGTAGCTGATTGTTTTCGTCGTCTAACAACATTCCTGATACTTTTTCGCTTAGTTCTATAGGCAACTCGTTGGCGATGCGATTGACGTCATAATTAGGGTTTTCGCTGAGTTTGCCCATCAACAGTTCGTAGATTTGTTTGAAATCGGGGTTGGCGAGTTCTATTTCGTCTTCTTGGAGTTCGAGGAATATCTTTTCGTAGATTTTCAGCGTTTGCTGTACCTGCTGTTCTTTGAGGGTGCCGTCTTCTTCTTCCACGAGTATGGTATCGGTGAATACGCATTCTCTATTGCCGTAGAGCAAAAGGTTTTTGATGAGGTCGTGCTCTAAGACTTCTAAGCGGTTTACGGTGCGTTTCTGTGCTTCTTCGGGAGTTTGCACTACTTGCATCGCGGCTTTTTGCTTGCGCTCTACTTTTTGTCCTTCATAAAAGTCCTTTTTGAGGATTTGTGCCAAAGTAGAGAAGAGCACCTGTTCCGAGATGTCCATAATGGTAGCGCATTCACGCACATATACTTCCCGCTTGATAAGGTCGGGGATTTTAGAGATACTCTCTACCATATCACGTATGGTTTCGGCTTTTTTGATAGGGTCGTTCTGCGCCTCTTGCATTAGGAGGGAGGCTTTGAAACGAATGAAGTCGGTAGCGTTGTTTTCGAGGTATAGCACGAGGTCTTCATAGGCGGTTTTGCGGGCAAAACTATCGGGGTCATCGCCATCGGGGAAGGTACAGACTTTCACATTCATACCCTGCTCCAAGATGAGGTCTACCCCGCGAATAGAAGCCCGTAAGCCAGCGGCATCGCCGTCGTACAGCACTGTGATGTTGGGTGTAAGGCGGTGAATGAGCCGTATTTGGTCTTGTGTAAGTGCTGTTCCGCTTGAGGCTACTACATTTTCGATACCCTTTTGGTGCATTTGAATTACATCGGTATATCCTTCAACCAAATAGCAGTTATCGGCTTTGGCGATGGCTTGTTTGGCAAAGAAGATTCCATAGAGCACTTTGCTTTTATGGTAAATCTCACTTTCGGGAGAGTTGAGGTATTTAGCTTGTTTCTTGTCGTTGGTGAGGATGCGCCCTCCGAAGCCCAATACGCGTCCGCTCATAGAGTGAATGGGGAACATTACACGCCCTTTGAAGCGGTCGAACTTACGGTCGCCATTGACGATGGTGAGCCCCGTTTTTTCTAAGAATTCTAACTGATAGCCTTTGGCAAGGGCGGTATCGGTGAAGGCAGTCCACTCATCGGGCGAGAAGCCTAAGCGGAATTTTTGGATTGTTTCCTCGGTAAAACCGCGTTCTTTGAAATAGGTCATACCGATAGCCTTACCGGCTTCGGTATTAAAGAGGGTGTCTTGAAAATATTGTTGTGCGTATTCTGAGACAATATAGAGGCTCTCGCGCTCATCGGCTTGTGCTTTTTCTTCCGAAGATTGCTGAGTTTCCTCAATGTCGATATGGTATTTTTTAGCCAAATAGCGAATAGCTTCGGGGTAGGTGAAGTGCTCGTGCTCCATTAGGAAGGCAATAGCATTACCCCCTTTGCCACTACTGAAGTCTTTCCATATTTGCTTTACGGGCGAGACCATAAAGCTGGGTGTCCGCTCATTGGAGAACGGACTCAGCCCTTTGTAATTAGACCCTGCACGCTTGAGTTGGACGAAGTCGCCGATGACTTCCTCCACCCGCATTTGGTCGTATACTTTATCTATGGTATTTTTTGAAATCACTGTTTTTTAAGATAAGAGGTAAGAGATAAGAGGGGTTAATTTGCTAATTGTTTCAGGTCGTCCTCTAATTCTTTAAGGCTGTTTTCACGTTCTATTTGGCGTTGCTTAGTTTGGTATTTTTCATACTCTTGAGCAGATTTCTCTATGGCCATTTGGTGTGAAATCTTACCAGCGTGTTGTAAGAGCTCTCTGCCATTGAGTTGCAGGATAATATCCAAGCGGGCTATCCAGTCTTTCATATACATAGGCGTTTGCTGTTGTGCCATAGTTTCGGCAAAAGCTAAATATTGTTCTACAAGCAAGCCCAAAAGCTTTATTTCCTCTTCGTTGAGATAATTCTTGGCGATGCTTACTTCACTTTTTTTAATAGTGGCAGTAGCTGTTTTGTCGTAGGATTGCATTCCCAGAAGGGGCAAAGAGGAATTAGCACGATTATAGACTATCTCGGCTGCTGTTTGCTCACTAACCGCCCATAGGAGTTTGTTTTGCACTACCTTAAAGAACATTATGGTTTGATCATCTTGAGGATTGTAGTCTATACTGGTTTTGTATATATCTTTAATCTTCTGGTAGAAGAACCGTTCAGAGATTCGTATTTCACGGAGGCGTTCTTGGAGCTGGTCGAAGTAGTTCATCGCAGTACCTTGCTTAAAACGCTCGTCATTTAACACAAAACCTTTGATTAAATACTCTTTGAGTTGTTGAGTTGCCCAAATACGAAAACGCGTTCCTTGTTGTGATTTTACTCGATAACCTACTGAGATGATCACATCGAGATTGTAATATTCTACCTGATAGTTTTTACCATCGGTGGCAGCTGTTGCAAATTTTGCAACAACTGAATTTCTGTATAGTTCTCCTTCTTCAAAAATGTTTTTAATATGTCGTGATATAGTAGATTTGTCACGGCTAAAAAGAGTAGCCATTTGGTCTAATGAAAGCCATATCGTTTCATCTTGGAAGCGTACATCTATCTTAACATCTCCTTCTTGATTTTGGTATATGAGAAACTGTGAGTCCATAGGGTTTATTTGTTTGTCAATCATTTTACCCCTCGATAGTAGCCTCTTCGAGCTCGCCGTTGAGGTTCCCGTATACGGCAATGGCGTGCCCCCAGAACATATCGTCGTCATCAAAATAGATACAAAAACGTTCCTCCTCAAAAAGAATGATACTTGTGATACTCATACGCTGAGCAAAACGCTCGGGAGTAATCTCAGGGGTAGTAGCATCTGCTTCTTTTTGCCATTTGTTAGCTAAGGGAGTAAGTTTTTCAGTGGCAAAGGTTTTGAGGGTTGCTACCCATCTGTCGAATTTGCCCTTAGTAGCATTTTTGAAAGATTTTAAGATATCTTGTAGCTCACTTAGTTCCGTAGTTTCTATGGTGAACTGCACATCTTCATCGGTGTAGAGGATTTCACCCTCAAACCAATCGTATTCTCGGTTGAGTTCTAAACTAAAATCTTCATCTTCATAAGTAACTTCGGTGTTGTACTCCTCAATAATAGGATCGAAACGAGGTTCGGTTACGTTCTCTTCCAAGACTGCTACCAACATAAAGCAACGTTGCTCAGGGTGTGAGAATTCCGGCTTTTTAGGGCGTACTTTGATGCGGAAAGCTTCTAACGGAGCGAAATAATACTTCCAATTACTTTCATCAGTTGCTAACCATTCCAAACGGATATTCTCTTCGCAAAGTTCACCTGTTTTTACATCAATATATGCCAAAGGGTTGTTAGAAGGTACCCAAGCTCCATTATAATAAGCTGCTCCATTGGTAGGACTTTCAATGAGCACGATAAGTTCCTTTTCTTCGGGAAGGAACTCATCAGAGAATTTCTGTACAGTTTGTGGACTCATAGTTGTAAGGTTTTAAAAAGCAAAGGCATTTCGGATATTGCTTTTGAATGATTATAAGTGTCAAAGGTTCCTAAAGTAGTAGCATTGTTTATAGCTGTTTGAAGATGAGGTTTTAGTTGTTTGTAAATATCATCAGATTTCTTAAAGAATTTTTCTGTTTTCTCATAACCTCGTAAATGTTTGCTAACTTGTTTTTCGGTTGTTGTACGAGCTGTAAACACTTTAGTAGTCTTTTGAAAATGCAATAAAAACCAGTATTCTAAACAAGGATTATTCACTATCACTACAACTTTATCTTGTTTTGAAAGTTGTTGCCAATAGTTTAAAAACTTTTGGAGTGATGAAGGGGTGTCTTTCTTTTCACGTTCTTCTTTTAGCAAGATATCTAAATCAATTATCCAAAAAACTTTGTCATATTCTTTTTTTGATAATTCTGTAACCAATTTGTATTGTTGGGTGACATTTTTTTTCTGTAGAAATTTAGGCATTATATCAAAAAGAATATTAGGTTCATTGCGTTTAAGCATTTGTAAATACCAATATTCAGTTTCGCTATCTACTACTACAGCAAAGGCTTGTTGGGTGGATATGTTTCTTCTTT
The DNA here is from genome assembly GCF_000318295.1 of Capnocytophaga sp. oral taxon 326 str. F0382. Lineage (NCBI taxonomy): Bacteria > Pseudomonadati > Bacteroidota > Flavobacteriia > Flavobacteriales > Flavobacteriaceae > Capnocytophaga > Capnocytophaga sp. oral taxon 326. The sequence continues at coordinate 49,878 of NZ_KB291461.1, read as the reverse complement.
TTCTCATTGTGCTACATCAATAAAAGTATCGGACAAACGAGGTACAGCGCTGAATTTTCCTATTTTGTAGGCATTGAGCATATTTTTTATAGTAGAAGTATCAAAATCGGCTAAGGAATAGAGTTGGGTAGCGCAATCTTCGCCTTTATCAGTAAACCATATTACATCATTTCTAAAAATATCGGTATCGCCTAAAAGTTCACGGTTATGAGTAGTAGCGATAAGTTGCGACTGCTGAGCGTTCTGCAGGAAGGAAAGCAAGAAATGAGTGTAAAGGTCGGGGTGTAAAGAGCTTTCTAACGCATAAATAGGGAAAATAGTAGGTGTTTTGATAAGAAGAGCTAAGAGTCCTGCAAAGCCATAGAAGCGTTTGGTGCCTTCGGATTCAATATTTAAGGGCAAGTTATAAGAGATATTGTCAATAGTATGTTCTAAGAAAAGATTGTTTTGCTTTTTATTTTCTTGAATAATAATATCTGAAATATTAAAATCGGCCTTGTTTAAAATCTCCAGAACTTCTTCTTTTGCTAATTCTCTTTCATTTATTTTTTCTGTTATATAGTGGCCTAATTGCGTTTGAGGTGCTATGATAGGTTTTAAATAATTCGCAAACCAATCAGCCACTCGTCTAAACTCTTTAAGATTGATATTTGTCTTTAAGAACCCTCCTAATACGGTATTGTTCCAAAGAGTATTGAGCTCCAATACTTGTTTAGCATTCTTATCAATCGTTATATTATCGCCAAAACTAATTTTGGTGAGTTGTTCTTTTATATCAGTAGTACGTTTGTAAACTAATATTTTTTTAGAAGTATTAAACAAGGCTTCCCAAATGACTGCTTGCCTTGTAAAAGCTACTTCATATTGATAGTAAACCTCTTTGTGTACAAATTCTATAGATAGCTTTGTAGGTTGTTGAGGTGTTTGAGCATCAAAAAGGAAAGGGTCAAAATACAAAATATCTGTCTTTTTTTCTTTAGGGTTCACAACTAAATCCCTTAAGGAATCAAGGGCTTTGAGTATCGTTGTTTTTCCTGAAGCATTGGCGCCATAGATAAGCGCCAACTTCAACAGTCGTTTGCCTGCTGTATGGACTACATAAGTATCTTCTAAATGCTTAGAGGCATCGGCTTCAAATGATAGAGTTTGTTTTTCTTTGATAGATCCAAAGTTTTGAATGCTAAAATTTACAATCATTTTTTATAACTGATATTCTAAAGTCGCAAAGTTACACAATTATTTTGATAAAGCAATATTTTATTGGGTGAAATAGATTAGTTTTCGCCTATAAATGCTCAGTAATTTTGATTTGGAAACAAATCCTTCGTACTTGCCGTCCTTTACTACGGGTAGATTCCACGCGCCGGTGTGCTGAAACTTATCCATTACAGTGCTCATTTTGTCCTTGCCCATTTCTATGATAGCAGGTGGCTTTTGCATCAGTTCTACGGCAGGAATCTTGTCGTAATAATCGGTTTCGAAAATTAAGTGCCGGATATCGTCAAGCAGGATTACGCCTTGTAGCGTACCCGTTTCGCGGTCGAGTACGGGGTAGATGTTGCGGTTTGATTCGCGCACCGCATTGTACACTACCTCGCGGAGTTTCATATCGGTATATACGGGGGTGAAATTGTGTTCTATCACTTGGTTGAAATCCATTAGGGTGAGTATAGATTGGTCTTTATTTTGCGAAATGAGTTCCCCTTTTCTACCTAATTCCATTGTGTAAATAGAATATTTATTGAAATATTTGGCTACTGAAAACGATACCGCGGCGGTGAGCATCGCGGGTACTAACAGCGAATAACCTCCAGTTACCTCTGCGATGAGGAAAACGGCTGTAAGTGGTGCGTGCAATACGCCCGTCATTAGGGCAGTCATTCCCACCAAAGTGAAGTTAGGCAAAGCTGCCTTGTAACCCAAAATAGGAAACTCGTTGATAATCCGTGCGAAGCAGTTGCCCATCACTCCGCCCATAAACAACATAGGTGAAAAGATACCCCCAACACCTCCTGCACCAAAGGTGAGCGAGGTAGCGACAACTTTGGCAAAGGTGAGCGCTGCCAAAAGTAGGATAATCACCCACGCTTTGGATAAATCCCAACCGAAAATATTGCTACTCAGTGATAATTCGGGGTGACCCTCTTTCAAATGATTGATAATCTCGTGTCCTTCGCCGTAAAGCGGTGGCATTATGTAAATAAGCAACCCCAAAAGAGCTCCACCTACCACAATTCGCAGCCAAGGGGAGGAGATTTTTTTGAAAGCAGCGTTGATTTTTTCATAAATATAGGTAAAATAAGCCGACATCAGTCCGCCTACAACCCCTAAAAGAATGTAAAACGGAATGCCTTGCAATGAAAAAGCACGTGTAATCGTCATTGGGATTAGCACTTCACTACCAAAGAAGAAATAAGAGGTGAATACCCCACAAAGGGAAGCAATAAACAGTGGTATGAGCGATGAAAGCGTTAAATCTAAGCCAAAAACCTCGATAGCGAACAATATGGCTGCAATAGGCACTTTGAAGATAGCTGCCAAAGCTGCTGCACAGGCACACGCTAAGAGCAACATTCGGTTAGATTGGTTGATGTGAAAAAATCTACAGATATTAGAGCTTATGCCTGCTCCTGTTACTACCATAGGCCCTTCGAGCCCTACCGACCCCCCAAAGCCAATAGTGATAGGAGCTGTGAGAATACTGCCATACGCCTGATAACGTTTCATTATCCCTTTTTGATGCGCTACTGCATAGAGAATTGAGGGGATTCCGTGATTTACATCGTGGCGTATTACATATTTTTTTACTAAATACACAATGGCAAAACCTAACATCGGGAGGATAAAATAAAAACCGTAGGTAATTGTTTGTGCGAGTTTACCGTCTAACAGCCACTGAATAAGGTGCGTGAACGAGCGCATTGCCAAAGCCGCTAAGCCTGTAGCAATACCTATTACCCCGCTGAGAATGAGGATGAAATGCCTATCGGAAATATGTTTTACACGCCAAATTAAAAGACGTTTGAGAAGATGTTGTGGGTGGGTAGTCATTGTTTATATTGAAAAATCAGCGGCAAAAGTACGAAATATTTACTTTTTTTACTACCTTTGTACGAACTAATACGGATAAACAATGGAAATACATCTCAAACGCGTATATGAAGAAAACCGACCCTAACGATGGTTTTAGAGTACTTGCCGACCGCCTTTGGCCACGCGGCATTAAAAAAGAAGCACTTGCTTTAGACCTTTGGGCAAAGGAAATCGCCCCAAGCACCGAATTGCGCAAACGCTATCACCAAGACGGTGATTTCGATGCTTTTAAAAAGGATTATACTGAAGAACTAAAACACAATGTGGATTTTCCTGCTTTTTGCGAAACGCTGAAAGCACACAAAATGGTAACCTTGCTTACTGCCAGCAAAGAGATTGACAGGAGTGCCTTACCTATCTTGCTATCTCAAATAAGCTGACCTACTTCGTCGTGAATGTAGAGTCGCCCTTCACAGAATTGCGCTAATTCTTCTTCTATAAACCATTTTGCTTCTGTAATAGAAGTTTTAGGGTATAACAAGTGTACATTGGTGCCTGCATCGAGAGTGAAGCAGAGGGGTACTTTGGTGTCTTTTCGGTATTGCCACACGCGCTGAATAACTTCTAAGGTGTTGGGATGCATTAAGATAAAGTATGGAATGCTGGTTTGCATCATCGCGTGAAGGGTGAGGGCTTCGCTTTCTACAATCTCCATAAAATGGTCTAAATCACCGGAAGCAAAACTGCTAACGAGTTGGTTGATATGCTCGTTGGCTTGTGCAAAACGAGCCTCGGCAAAAGGATGGCCGTGCATCAGGTTGTGCCCAACGGTGCTACTCACTTGTTTCTGACCTCGGTCGATGAGTAAAATAGTATCTTGGTAATTTTGAAAAACTTCGTGAACGGGTAGGGGGTAAGTAATGCCATACTCATCTGAACTGCCTGTAAGAGCAGGGTGTTCGCCCCATACAACGATACTGCCTTTTACACTACGGCAAGCACTACCCGAACCTAAGCGCGCTAAGAAAGACGCTTTTTGCCAAAAGGCTTCTTCGGTATAAGTTTCTCCTAATTCTACAGCTATTTTCATCAAACATACCGAAAGGGCAGCCATAGCACTCGCTGAAGAGGCAATACCACTACTATGTGGGAATGAATTATGAGAGGCAATGTTGAAGTGATAATCCTTTAAAAAAGGTAGATAAGGGAGAATACGCTCGAAAAAAGTGCTGATTTTAGGGTGAAAGGATGGTTTAGGTTGTCCATCAAAGCTAAAGTTAAAAGAAAAAGGATCGCCTGAAGCTATAGAAGATTCAGTTCTACGTTCATAATCGATAGAAGTTTGGGTATAACAATGCGTAAGTGTAAAACTAATAGAAGGGTTTGCGGGGAGTTGTTCTCCCTTTTTGCCCCAATATTTTACGAGGGCAATGTTACTGGGTGCTTTGAATGTTGTCATTTTTATTAGGTAAGAGGTAACAAGTAAAGCCAGCGAGTTGGCGCAGCTGGGTATGTGAGTAAAGTTAGCGAGGACTTTGATTTAAAATAAGGGTTTTTGTTTAGCGCTTCTGAATCTGAGAATTATTACAATATCTTCTTTGACTTCATAGTAAAGTATAAACTTCTTTTTAAAGAAAATGCGTTGATAAACATTTTCTTCTTCTATGTATTGAGCTAAAAAATAAGGATCTTCTTCTATTTCTTTCTGAACTTTTTCTGTTTCAATTGCTATTTTCACAGAATAAGTATCGGATTTATTGTTTTCACTCCAAAAGTCTAAAGTGTTTTCTAATTCTGTTCTTGCCTTACCCGACCATTTTACTCGCATACTTTTTTCTGATAATCTCAAACAATTCTCCTCCATCAATCCAATTACCATTTTTAACATCTTCGCGAGCTAAAGCAATTGCTTCTCTATCCTCATCTGTAATTAGAGAGGGGTATTCATAAGGATTGGTTACCTCAATCCCTATGGTAGCAAAGTAATCAACTATTTGTTGATACTCTTCAAAATTAATATTTTTGTTTAAGACAAGTGTGTTCATATTGTTGTTGGTCTTTTTGGGGTTACCCTTTATCTCACTGGGCGGTTCATCACTAAGTCGATGTAGAGATTTACCTTGTCTTTGAGTTCTTTGCGGTTTACGATGAAGTCTAAGAAGCCGTGTTCGAGTAAGAATTCAGCAGTTTGGAAGTCTTCTGGGAGGTCTTGCCCTGTGGTATCTTTCACTACACGCGGACCTGCAAAGCCTATGAGGGCGCCTGGTTCGGCGATGTTGATGTCGCCTAACATTGCAAATGAAGCGCTAATACCTCCCGTAGTAGGGTCGGTACAGAGGGAGATGTAAGGCAGTTTGGCTTCGTCGAGCTGAGCGAGTTTGATAGAGGTTTTAGCCATTTGCATTAGTGAAAGGGCAGCTTCCATCATTCGGGCGCCTCCTGATTTAGAAATCATTAAGAAGGGGAGTTTGTGTTTGATAGCATAGTCGATAGCGCGGCAGATTTTTTCACCTACTACACTTCCCATAGAGCCCCCGATGAAAGCGAAATCCATACAGCCTATTACTATAGGTTTGCCTTTGGAGTTACCGACAGCGGTGCGTACGGCATCTTTAAGGTCTGTTTTTTGTGTAGCTTCTTCTAAGCGTTGGGTATAGGCTTTGGTATCCACGAAATTGAGGGGGTCTTTAGAAGTCATTTCGGGGTTGAGTTCTTGAAATTCGTTGTTGTCAAACAATATTTGGAAGTACTCTTTACTGCCTATACGCACGTGGTAACCATCGTCGGGACTTACGTAGAAGTTGGTGGCTAACTCGTCCTGTTCTACGATGTTACCGCTGGGAGATTTATACCATAATCCTTTAGGGATATCTTTTTTTTCCTCAGTTGAGGTTTGTATTCCTTTTGCTGTTCTTTTAAACCAAGACATAATCAATTAGTTTTAGTGAAGTGCAAAAGTACAAAGTTTTTTTTAAATAGCAATTTTTAGCTAACAAATAGTATGATTGCTAAAGGTTAAAAAAACTAAAGATTTGTTCTATTAGTAAGGGAAGTTGAAAAAATCACTTGAGGAATTGGCAGTAGATAAAAAAATCTTAAAAAAATTTGCAGATTCAAAAAACTGTTGTACCTTTGCCGCGTCAATCAAACAAAAGTTCATCATTTTGCGGGTGTGGTGAAATTGGTAGACACGCTAGACTTAGGATCTAGTGCTTCACGGCGTGGGGGTTCGAGTCCCTTCACCCGCACTTGCAAAAGGCTGCCTACATCAGGCAGCCTTTTTTGTTATTAATCAATAATAAGTATGAAAGTATCAGTAGAACTTACCTTCAGTCCGTTGCAAGATGATTTCGAGCAACCTATCATTCATTTTATCAAAAAATTGCGCGCCTCTGGGCTTATCGTGCAAGAAAATCCTCTTAGCACTCAAGTGTATGGCGACTACGCCCAAGTAATGAGCATGCTCACTACCGAAATAGAAGAAGCCCTCGAGCTGGTAGAACGCGGATTGATGTACATAAAAATCGTAAAATCCGATCGCCACGAGTATAAACCGTTTTTCTAATGACGAATGACAAATTACGAATGACGAATGACTGATTTTTTTGCGCAATATAGAGGAGTAGAGACACATTTGGTGGTGCTCGAAATTATTGGGGTTATCTTTGGATTCCTCAGTGTGTGGTATGCTAAAAAAGGAAATATTTGGGTATACCCTACGGGTATTATCAGCACGGTGCTCTTTGTGTACTTGCTATGGCACTATGTGTTATGGGGTGATATGCTCATCAATGCTTATTATACAGCAATGAGCATCTACGGCTGGGTGTTGTGGGCAAAGAACGCACAGAATAATGTAATTACCATTTCGGTTACTACGCGCCGTGATTGGCAAATATGTGCGCTTCTGGGGCTGTTTAGTTTGAGTTTTGTAACCATAGTATATTACCTCAAACCTTATATCAAGAACGATTTTTCAATGCAGGGCATTTCCTTAGGTTTTCACAACTTCCTCCCTACTGAATATGTTGATGTGTTCACTACTGCCATTTTCTTAGTAGGAATGTGGCTAATGGCAAAACGCAAGATAGAGAATTGGCTTTTTTGGATTCTCGGAGATCTTATTTCGGTGCCGCTCTACTTCAAAAAAGGAATGCTTTTCACTTCTTTTCAGTATTTATTATTCACTATCATCGCCATAATGGGCTATATAGAATGGAAAAAACACTTGCGCAACGAGAGAGTGACCTCAAACGTATCGTCTTTATAGGTCCTGAATGTACGGGCAAAACTACGCTGAGTCGTATCCTTGCCGAGCGTTACCAAACCGTATGGGTTGAGGAGTATATGCGCACTTATTTGCAGCACAAGTGGGATACCCAGCACCTCACTTGTACCCCCGATGACCTACTGCCTATCGCCCGCGGACAAATAGCTCTTGAAAACAAGCGCATTGAGCAAGCTAATAAAGTGTTATTCTGTGATACTTGTCTGTTAGAACTGATGATTTATTCGTATCTTTACTATGGCTACTGCGACCCATTGATAGAGCACGCTGCTCTTGCCCATCATTACGATGCTATTTTCCTTACCTATATAGATGTACCTTGGCAAGCCGACGACCTACGCGACAAACCTTACGAACGTGAAAGTGTTTTTACTTTCTTTCAAAAACAATTAGACGACCGAGTATAAAATATCAAATTTTAAAAGGAAGTGTTGCAGAGAGGATGCTTTTTGTAAGAGATAGAGGGTTAGGAAATAAGGAATAGAAAATAAAAATCCCAAGTATTGTTGAAAATAATACTTGGGATTTTTTTATATGAATTACTACACTACTAATCGGCGAGGATGACAGCCTTGTTGTGATTACACTCCAAAGTGCCCCCGCTAATTGTAAAAGATTTCAGTTCTTTTTTACCTTCAAAAAGGGTAACCTCGCCCGCGGTAAGCATTGAAATGATAGGGGCGTGGTGGTCTAATATTACAAAAGGTCCCTTAGCCCCAGGAACATTCACTGCGGTTACTTCACCTTTAAACAAAAGGGCTTCGGGAGAGAGGATTTCTACTGTCATAAGTGCGAGCCGCACGGGCTTTTTTTGTTATTGTTTAAAACTTTGTCAAAGGTGCAAGCCGCACAGGCGCAATTAAGGACTTTGACAAGTATATGATATTCTAATTAACTCGCTTCAGCAAGCATTTTTTCACCAGCTTCAATTACTTCTTCAATAGTACCTTTAAGGTTGAAGGCAGCTTCAGGGAGGTGGTCGAGTTCACCGTCGAGAATCATATTAAAGCCTTTGATAGTATCTTTGATATCTACGTAAGCCCCTGGTAATCCGGTAAATTGTTCGGCTACGTGGAAAGGCTGTGACAAGAAACGCTGTACACGGCGTGCACGAGCTACCGCAATCTTGTCGTCTTCGGAAAGTTCTTCCATACCGAGGATAGCGATGATATCTTGCAATTGTTTGTAGTGTTGCAAGAGTTCTTTCACGCGTTGCGCACACTCGTAGTGTTCTTTACCGAGAATTTCGGGGGTAAGAATACGCGAAGTAGAGTCGAGTGGGTCTACTGCAGGGTAGATACCGAGCTCAGCGATTTTACGCGAAAGTACGGTAGTGGCATCGAGGTGAGCAAAGGTAGTAGCCGGCGCAGGGTCGGTAAGGTCATCGGCAGGTACATATACCGCTTGTACTGAGGTGATAGAACCGTGTTTGGTAGAGGTGATGCGCTCTTGCATTGCCCCCATTTCGGTAGCCAACGTAGGTTGGTAACCCACCGCTGAAGGCATACGCCCTAACAAAGCAGATACTTCAGAACCTGCTTGGGTGAAACGGAAGATATTATCGACGAAGAAAAGCACGTCTTTTCCTTGTCCTTCACCAGCGCCATCGCGGAAGTACTCAGCAATGGTAAGTCCAGAAAGAGCTACACGCGCACGTGCTCCAGGGGGTTCGTTCATTTGCCCAAATACGAAAGTTGCTTTGGACTCTTTAAGAGCATTTCTATCTACTTTACTCAAGTCCCAGCCACCTTTTTCCATTGATTCTACAAATGCATCGCCATACTTGATGATGCCTGATTCAATCATTTCGCGGAGGAGGTCATTCCCTTCACGGGTACGTTCGCCTACCCCAGCGAATACTGATAAACCGCCGTGACCTTTGGCGATGTTGTTGATAAGCTCTTGGATGAGCACCGTTTTACCTACACCAGCACCGCCAAACAGACCGATTTTACCTCCTTTGGCATAAGGTTCAATAAGGTCGATGACTTTAATACCGGTGAAGAGCACTTCGGTAGTAGTGGAAAGTTCTTCAAATTTAGGGGCTTCGCGGTGGATAGGCAAACCGTTATCGCCATCTTTGGGCAGGTTGCCAAGACCGTCTACACCGTCGCCAATTACGTTGAAGAGGCGACCATAAATATCGTGTCCTATCGGCATTTTGATAGGGCTACCGGTAGCGATTACTTCGGTATCACGGCTAAGCCCTTCGGTAGAGTCCATAGAGATAGCGCGTACTACATCTTCGCCTATGTGCGATTGTACTTCTAATATAAGTTTAGTGCCGTCGGGTTTGGTGATTTCTAAAGAATCGTAAATGCGAGGCAGTTGTTTATCCGATGCAAACTCTACATCTACCACCGGACCAATAACTTGAGCTACTTTTCCTTTTTGAAACATATTTTTTTCAGTTAAGAGTTAAGAGGTAGGAAGTAAGAAAAAATCCTATTTCCTAATTTCTATTTTCTAATATCGCGCAAATGTAGGAAGTTTTTTGTAAAGTAACAAATAAAAAAAGATTTTTTTATTAAGGAGTGATACTCGTTGTAGTATTACAAAGAAAAAGCGGGGATAAGAGAGAAAAGAGTATCCCCTACTTTTCTTTGTAATTGCCTGATTTTTCTTTACAGAGAATAGATGAAAGGAGATAAAAAAATCAGGACTTTAAAATAAAAGCAAATATTTCGGGGCAAAGATACAAATTTTACCCCCCATTATGTTAAATTACTGTTAAATCTTACAATCTTTAATGTTAAAATGTTAATTTAAGAGTAATAGGGGTTCATTTTTAAACATTGAGAAATTATGCGAGGTAGTTTTTTAAGGGCGCTAATTGTTGTTTTATAGGGTTTTCTGCTTTCAATCGCAAAATTATTATTAACTTTGCAAAATCAAACTTAGCAAATGAGTGAAACACTATTTAACAAAGGGACAAATGAACTGTTTACCAAAATCTTTCTTAGTTATTACAATCATAAAAAAAATCGTAAACACTGTTTACGGTTTTCAAAATAAATTCCGTTTATCTTAATTACATTAATGGATAAAAGAATATGAACAAAATATTTACTAAAAACACTTTTCTCTGGCTCTTGGTAGCAATGGTGCTCCTCGGTTACCTCCTCCCCTATCGCGAAAGTTATAATGCTTATTTCAACCTCGGTACTTTTATCGATTGGGGGATTGTGATTATCTTCCTGCTCTACGGACTCAAACTAAATCTTCGTGAGGTATTGAATGACATCAAAAACTGGAAATTACACCTCTTGGTGCAGGCAGCTACTTTTGTACTGTTTCCGCTTTTGGTAATGCCTTTCTACAAGATAGCACAGGGTACTGATTTTTACGTGTTATGGCTCTCGATATACTTCTTGGCGTGCTTGCCTTCTACGGTTTCATCATCGGTGGTGATGGTTTCTATCGCCAAAGGGAATGTGCCTTCAGCGATTTTCAACGCTTCTATTTCGGGACTTATCGGTATTTTTGCTACTCCTATGCTGATGCAGCCTTTTTTGGAAAACAGTAGCGGAGCGGCTGTAGATCAAGGGGCTATCATTCAACAATTGTTATTGAAAGTATTGTTGCCTATTGTGTTAGGTTTGTTGCTCAATCCGCTGTGCAAGAAATTTATAGAACGCTATGGCAAGCTCATCGGTAAGTTTGACAGACTCATTATCTTACTCATCGTTTACGAGAGTTTTTCAACAGCTTTTGTAAATCGCGTGTTTAGCAGTGTACCGCCTATTACTTTCGCAATTATTGCCTTAGCTGCAGTAGGCTTGTTTTTTATAGTGTATCACCTTTTGGGGTGGACATCAAGGCGTTTGCACTTCAGTCGTGAGGACACGATTACAACCACTTTCTGTGGTTCAAAAAAATCGTTGGTACACGGGAGTCTCTTTATGATGGTTTTGGGTATTCCCGATGACAACAAAGTAATATTCCTGCTACCAATTATGCTATATCACAGTTTTCAGCTGTTTTACGTAAGTTGGCTGGCGAATAAGTTGTCAGTCAGGTAACAAGTAACAGGTAACAGGTAACAGGTGATAGGTGACAGGTGTTAGGTCTCAGGTGTCAGGTAAAGCCAGCGAGTTGGCGTAACTGGGTGTATGAGTAACAATAAGAAATATCAAGAAATGAACAATATTTCTGAGAGAACAGCTCGTAGATATTTATTTGATTTAACCCAAAAAGAATTACTTAAGAATGAGGGCGATAATAAGAGTTCTCGCTACATTTTTAAAAACAATGTCTGATAATTGTCCGAAATATCCAATAGTGAATATTGCAATGAAAATCAATTAATAAACATATAAAAAGGGAATCGAGAAGATAAATAAAAGACAATCCAGATGTCCGAGTTTTGTCCAATACCCTCTAATAACTAAAAACTAATCCTTATGAGAAGAATAGTAATCATCTCAATGATTTTAATAGCCTTTGTAGGCTGTAAAATACACTTTAAACCTTCTACAGATTTAGAAGATAACCAATTGCACGGCAAGGTAAAACAAATGCTCGAACTAACCTATTACTACGGCAATGTTGATAGAGTTTATTTTGAAGAGATAACCAAAGCCTCTGATTCAATGTTGTATACTTTTGATGAAAAAGGCTATTATACCGAAGCAGTTCGCTTAACCCCTCCTGATGATGACAAGGCTGAACAGGCGGCAAGAAAAATATACGTTACTCGCACGGCTGATGAAGTGAAAACAACGGCTTACAACAGCAATGGAGATATCCTATACCAAAGCATAAGTAAGCTAAACCCAGAAGGCTTAGAGCTTACCCGAACAGATGTTTATAAAAAAGATGACGAAAAGATTGTAATGAACTACACTTATGACCATACTAATCTAAAGACTGAAATAAATATTGAACACAAGAATGGAAGTAAACAGAAAAATGTACTAACCTATAACAAAAAAGGACAAGTCATTAAAGGAGAGTTTTACATAGGCAGCGAAAATGAGCTTTTTTTAACCTCTACATATACCTACAACAGCAAGGGCTATTTAGAAAAACGTGAACAGAAGTACGCTACTTATTCGGTTACTACCACTTACGAGTATGAATACGATGCCCAAGGCAGTGCCACTGTCGTCAAGGAATACGAAGACGGCAAACTCACAACTACAAAAAAGAGAATCATAGAGTATTATTAAAACAACCTAAAACCCTAATTAAATTATGACTATCAAAAACTGGGAAGACACCGATAAACCTCGCGAAAAGATGATGGCTCAGGGGAAAACAGCTTTGAGCAATGCAGAACTTTTAGCCATTCTCATTGGCTCAGGGGCTGCCAATGAAAGTGCAGTTGCTTTGAGCAGACGTATATTGGCTTCAGTAGGCAACAGTCTCACGGCTTTAGGCAAACAAACATTGGCGCAACTCACTGCCTTCAAAGGGATTGGTGAAGCCAAAGCAATTACGATTCTCGCCGCCACCGAAATGGGTCGCCGGCGCGCTGCCGAAACTCCTGAACCTCAACCTAAAATTGAAGCTCCTCAACACGTTTTTACTTTGATGCAACCCCTTATTGGCGACCTGCCTCACGAGGAATTTTGGGTGCTTTACCTCAACAGTGCCAACCGCGTGATTCACAAATGCCGACTTTCTTCAGGGGGCATCACTCATACTACTGTGGATATACGACTACTCTTCAAAAATGCCTTAGAACAAGGTGCTGTCTCACTGATTTTAGTGCATAATCACCCCTCGGGGAGCACCACCCCCAGCAAAGAGGATATAGAACTCACAGAACGTGTGAGAAACGCTGGTGATACTTTGGATATCAAACTCTTAGACCACGTAATCGTTACAGAAAAAGAATACTATTCAATTGACAATTAACAGGTAACAATTATAGGTAACAATTAACAGGTAACAATTAACAGGTAATAGTATCAATTAAGGATTGAAGCAACTTGCTGATTGTTAATTAACGTCAGTTCGATATAACAGAATATTGATT
>NZ_KB291461.1:23329-36554 GCF_000318295.1 Capnocytophaga sp. oral taxon 326 str. F0382 | reverse complement strand
CCCCTAACCCCTATCCCCTAACCCCTATCCCCTATAACTAATCCCTATCTCTTCATAAAATCTTTCAATTAGAAAACTATTTACAATCTTCAAAAACATCCTACTTTTGCACCCGTAAACAGAACATAAAAACACAAAATAATATGTCATTTGTAGGAAAACAATTCCCCAATATCGAGGTAAACGCAATGAGCGACCTCGGCGATACATTCAAAATCAACGTGCTTTCTGAAGCCGTAAACAGTAAAAAGAAAGTACTTCTTTTCTGGTATCCAAAAGATTTTACTTTCGTATGCCCTACCGAGCTCCACGCTTTCCAAGAAGCATCAGCCGAGTTCGAAAAACGCAACGTAAAAGTAATAGGTGCCTCTTGCGACACTGCCGAAGTACACTTCGCGTGGCTCAACACCCCTAAAAACAACGGTGGTATTGAAGGCGTTACTTACCCTATCCTTGCCGATAGCAACCGTAACCTCGCTCGCACTTTAGGTATCCTCGACTCTCGTGAAATTTACGACGAAACTGCCGATGCTTACCTCCTTGAAGGTGACGATGTAACTTTCCGCGCTACTTACCTTATCGACGAAACAGGTAAAGTATTCCACGAAAGTATCAACGATATGCCTTTAGGTCGTAACGTAAAAGAGTACTTGCGCCTTGTAGACGCTTACACTCACGTACAACAACACGGCGAAGTTTGCCCAGCTAACTGGGAAGAAGGTAAAGACGCTATGAATGCTAACCGTAATGGCGTAGCAAGCTATTTAGCTTCTCACTAAAAAACTGAAAACTTGATCATTGTAAATAAGCATTGACTAAAAAACTCAACACTATTTTTTTATCACTATGACAGAACTTACCCAAGACAATTTGCAAGAAATCATAGCCGCTAATCCCCTCGTATTCGTACAATTCGGCGCAGGATGGTGCGGTAACTGCAAAATCATAAAACCCAAATTCAAAAAGTATGCAACCGAAAACCCTAATGCTACTTTTGTATATGTAGATGCTGAGGCTTTCCCCGAGTCACGCAAACTCGCCAAAGTGGATAACTTGCCTACATTTGCCGCTTTCAAAAACGGTAATTTGGAAAAACAATTGCAAACTAACAAAGCCGAACTCCTAAAAGAATTTATAGATGAGATTACCGGTAATTAAACATATCGTTCAGTTTATCGAGAACAACGACCAAGATTACGTGAATGAGACCATCGAAACTCTCGAAAATCTCATAGAATGCGAACATCTCAAAGATGAGGAGTTAGACGTAATAGGCGAATTGCTCTCCAATTTCTACGGAGCTATCGAAGTTGATAACCTCATCAAACAAGGTACTCCACAAAAAGAAGCCCTCAACACCTTTATGAAGCGCGTTGTAGGCTCAATCGACAAGTAAAATTATTATTATTTCTTTCACTAACTAAAAACGAAAAAGCCGTTCAGAGGGGTCTGAACGGCTTTTTCAATTCCCCAATCCTCTAAGCCAATTTGCTAATTCTCTAATTTGCTAATTTGCTAATTCCCACCCTCTTACCTCTTATCTCTTACCTAAAAAAACTTTTGCATATCTCAAATATTTGTCGTAATCTTGCCCCGAAATAATGTCAGCTCGATATAACAGAATATTGATTTACAGTTTTGTCACAGATATACTCACAAAATAATTCAGTCAGGTGAAAATTCGTGAGATAATATATTCACCGTCAGGTGAAAATTCGTGAGATAATGTCAGGTGAAAATTCGTGAGATAATATATTCACCGTCAGGTGAAAATTCGTGAGATAATAAAAAAATAAAGACTTTTATGCTCTCCCAAATCTGAAAATTCGTGTTTCACATACCCAGCTGCGCCAACTCGCTGGCTTTGTGGGAAATTAAAAATATTTTGCTGATTGTTAAATAATTACTTACGTCGAACTCACGTTAAAATAAACAACGCACAACTAACGATCAAATAGTAATAACCAAATAAATATAAAAACAAATGAAAAAACTTTTTATCATTGCAGCAATGGCTGTAGCGGCAATCACTACCGCCAACGCCCAAGAATTCAAAGTAGGAGCTAAAGCAGGCTTCTTAATGTCTAATGTTTCTGTAGATAGTTCTTCATTTATAGAAGAAGCAGGAAAATTATCTACTTCCAAACTAAACACCGCTTTCCGACCTGGTTTTCACTTTGGAGCTTTCATTGAATATGGCTTCAACGAAAAAATATGGGTAGAAGCTGGAGTAGACTATGCTTTCCAAGGAGCCAATCTAAAATCAATTGAGGGTACTGTAATAAATGTTAGTGACGGAAGTCTTATTGCTTCCGACAAAGCTAATATTAAAAATGGATGGTTAAAAACCCAACAGTTTAACATCCCTCTTTGGGTGAAGTATGATATCAGTGGCTTCCGTCCTAAAGTAGGTGTAAACTTAGGTTTTCTTTCAAAAGTTAAAGCAAATTCAGAAATTGAAGGAGGTCCAACCGTTGAAAATAAATCTTTAACCCCTGATAAAAAATTCGACTTTGGTTTAGGATTTGGTGCTGAGTACAACTTGCCTATGGGACTCTTCTTTGATGCTACCTTCAATTTAGGTCTTACCAAACTATCCACTAAAGAAAAAAATGATGACGGAACATATAGTGAAGGTAATAAATTCAAAAACCGTGTCATCCAAGTAGGTGTAGGCTACAAATTCTAAAACTAAACCACACAAGTAATAATTACAAAAAGCTGTCTAAACCCTTAGGCAGCTTTTTCTGTACAATCCCCTCCCTCCTCCTCTGAGATTCTCCCAGTTTCTCCAAGATTCTCCGAGCCCCTCCCCCACCTCCGAGATTTTCCTAGTTTCTCTGAGACACTCCCCCTTCATCACAACATCACCGTCAGGTGAAAATTCGTGTAATTCGTGGGAATTATAATATCCCTACACTTTTCCAAAGTTTCTAATTACTCATCGTGTTAC
Source organism: Capnocytophaga sp. oral taxon 326 str. F0382 (assembly GCF_000318295.1). Lineage (NCBI taxonomy): Bacteria > Pseudomonadati > Bacteroidota > Flavobacteriia > Flavobacteriales > Flavobacteriaceae > Capnocytophaga > Capnocytophaga sp. oral taxon 326. The sequence goes on along the minus strand of NZ_KB291461.1, from coordinate 33,601 downwards.
GCCCTTTACCAAAGTTGATTACTCTGATAATCAATCACTTTTAAAGTATGTTGTGTAGGGGCGTTTTGCAAACGCCCATTACAAAAAACCGTTACAAACACCCTTTGCAAACACCCATCACAAATACCATTACAAATAGAGCTTTTTAAACAGCTCCCTCTATAACAATCGCCCTCTATCCGAGATTCTCCTAGTTTCTCCCAGCTTCTCCGAGCCCCTCCAAGATCCTCCGAGCCCCTCCAAGACACTCCCCCCTCATCTCAACATCACTGTCAATTAACAATTATTTTGTATCTTTGCCCCAAAATCAAATAAACACCCATTCAATATGAAAAAATTTTTAATAGCTTTAGCAGCAGTAATTACTCTTGTCGCTTGCAAAAGCAAAGACGACAACGATACCCCTAACCAACTCATAGGTGGTTGGAAATTAGAATCTATCACTGATAATAATCAGCCCATACCTCTTACTGAATGTGCTAAAAATGTAGTTATCTATTCAGCTACCGAAACCGAAGAAATATTTTTCAAAGATGATGGTACCGGTAAGTGTGTTTACGACAAGGACGCTAGTATCGAAAAACGTCCCTACAGAGTACGTGGTAATATCGTTATCGCTACAAACCCCGCTATCCAACAAGATTACCCAGCAGAGTTTGCTATTGAGGGTAATAAAATCACTTTCAAAGTAAAGGCTACAACCCAGTCTGGTCAAACAAATAGAGTTTTAGTATTTCGCAAACTCTCCCCACAAGAACTCACCGAAATAGAAAAATTAAAAAATCTAAAACCTTAGGCAGCTTTTTCTATAACAATCCCCCTCCGAGATTCTCCCAGTTTCTCCAAGATTCTCCGAGATTCTCAGAGCCCCTCGAGTTTTTTTTTAAAAATCACAACTCATTAATTATCAATACACAACAGCTACTACCACTGTTAAACTTTTGTTAAACCTTCAAATTATTTTGGTATTTCAAAAAAACGCCGTACCTTTGCCAACGCAATGAGGGTGGTAGCTCATTGTAAAACTTCAAATAATAGTTTTCATAATTTAAAGTTTTGGTTGGTTAATGGAAAAGTCCGATAGCAATATCGGGCTTTTTTCTTTTTATTAACCGTTAATTGATAATTCTTAATTGTTAATTGATAATTATTTTGTACTTTTGCCTCGAATATACAATATAAAAGCAAAATGACCCCTATATACAACCAGTTACTCATCCCCTTCCTCACTGCAATGGCTGTAGCAATTACTATGGGAGGTAGTGGCACTGCCCCTGCTTTCTCAGCCAGCTATGGCGCTAATGTGATTAGGAAGTCTATCATTCCAGGGCTTTTTGGGATAATGGTGTTTGTAGGTGCTTTTATAGCAGGTAAAAAAACAGCTGGCACTATGGGTAGCGGCATCCTACCTTCAGAGTTTATGGACTTCACCGTCGTCTCTATTGCCCTGTTTTCCATAGCTGTAACAATGCTCATCTCTAATATATCAGGCATCCCCCAATCCACCAGCCAAGCAGCCGTGCTCGCTTTAGCCGCCCCTGCCTTGTATTTCGGTAGGTTAGACACCCATAACCTCTTTGTCGAAATCATCCCCGCTTGGTTTATACTGCCCATCATATCCTATTTCCTCAGCTTCTTTGCTGGGAAATATATATACCAACCTATGCGCCGTCGCGGACTCACCATTCAGCGCGCTCAAAATGAGAACAAACGCCATATATGGGACATCGTGTTAGTAATAATGGCTCTCTATGTATCGTTTGCCATAGGCTCTAACAACGTTGCCAATGCCGCCGGCCCCCTCTATACGATGACCATCAACGAGCTACACATCCGCGAAAGCGATCATATCGTCATCCTAATGCTCGCCACCTTAGTAGTAGCCCCCTGTTTCGGTATTGGTGCTTCCCTATTTGGGCATAAAATACTCAAAAATACCGGTAAGGAAATCATCCTCTTTGGCAAGTTCGAAGCTGTAATCATCGCCTTCATCTCAGGTAGCCTACTCCTGCTCGCCTCAGTAGTAAAAGGTATCCCTACCTCCTTAGTACAAGTAAATGTAGCAGCTATTTTAGGTATAGGCGTCGCCAAAATGGGACACAAAAATATATTTCGCAAAACCCAAGTAAAGCGATTTTTCACAATGTGGATGATTGCTCCTGTTATATCCTTTTTACTCTCTCTACTGTTGATTTTTTTAGCAGATAAAGCTAATTTGCTCTAATAAAATACTTAAAGAATTGTTAAAAAACAGACGAAATGCCTTGTGAATGAGTAAAATCTACCAAAGTGGAAAAGATATACAACTAATTATAAATCAACAGTATACTAAAATGTATAAAATATTTTAATATTAATATAGCGTTAAAATACTAAAACAAGCATACTATATTCAAAAAAAGTAGTATCTTGCGCCCGAATTTTTATGCTAACAAGTGTTTTTACTATGAAAAGAAGTTTATTAAGAATCCCTATTTGCATAGCTCTTACAGGCTTATTGCTCACCAGCTGTGGAGGCAAAAAGTCTGATAGAAATGTATCAAGTGCAACAGGATGGAGAATCAATGCTAAAGAAGGCGGATTCCAATACAACACCGATTTCAAAGATCAAGAAACCGGTCCTGGGCTTGTGCTTATCGAAGGTGGTACTTTTACTATGGGGCAAGTGCAAGATAACGTGATGCACGATTGGAATAACACTCCAACTCAACAACACGTACAATCCTTCTATATGGATGAAACTGAGGTAACCAACAAAATGTATATGGAGTACCTCGATTGGCTCAAACGTGTGTTCCCTCCTGATCAAGAGCAATACCGAAATATATATATAGGTGCGCTCCCCGATACTTTGGTATGGAGAGGCCCCTTGAGCGCTAACGAAGCAATGGTAAACAACTACTTGCGCCACCCTGCTTATGCCGAGTATCCTGTAGTAGGTGTAAACTGGGTTCAAGCAGTACAATTCAGCTCTTGGCGTACCGACCGCGTGAATGAGGCTATCCTCGAACGCGATGGTTACCTCGCCCGTGATGCTCGTTACCAAGTTGACGCGCAAAGTACTTTCAGTACTGATACTTACCTCAACGCTCCTACCCAAACTTACGGCGGTAAAATCGCTGGCGAAATGGGGGGTAAAAACACCAATAAAGATGGTGAACCAAGCTACGCTAAACAAACCAGTGGTGTGCTATTGCCCGAATACCGCCTCCCTACTGAAGTAGAATGGGAGTACGCCGCTAAATCACTCAACGGTATCCGTGAGTACAACTCTTTACAAGGTAGAAAAAAATACCCTTGGGATAGCCAATACACCCGCTCTACTAAACGTAGCACTCGTGGCGAATTGATGGCTAACTTCAAACAAGGTAAAGGTGACTACGGCGGATTAGCCGGTTGGTCAGACGATAAAGGTGATATCACCGTAGCTGTAAAAACTTATCCACCTAACGACTTCGGTTTGTATGATATGGCTGGTAACGTTGCCGAATGGGTAGCCGATGTATATCGTCCTATCGTCGATGATGAAAAATCCGACTTCAACTACTACCGTGGTAACGTGTATATGAAACACGCTATAGGTGAAGATGGCAAACAAATCGTAGTAACTCCTGAATCAGTAAAATACGATACCTTGTCTAACAGAAAAATCATCGCTCGTAACCTCCCTGGTAACTTGGCTACTGTGCCAATCGACTCTAACGAAACTTACTTGCGTTACAACTTCACACACGCCGATAACCGCAGTTACAACGACGGTGAAAAATCTTCAACTCGTAACTTCCGTAACCAAGGTGGCTTAATGGCTCCAGGTGCTGAGTATACTAACTCTATGTACAACGCCCCTCGCCCTAAAAAACCAGGAAGTGAACTCAATGGTAAAGATTACGACACCTCTAACGACCGTACTTCTCTCATCGACGACGAAGTTCGCGTATTCAAAGGAGGTTCTTGGAGAGACCGCGCTTACTGGATCGACCCAGCTCAACGCCGATTCCTCCCTCAATACATCGCTACCGATTACATCGGATTCCGTAATGCTATGAGTCGTGTAGGTTCTAAATCTAAAACTAATCACCGTACTCCTAAAGGATAAATTTTTAAAACTAATATAGAAAAAGTGCTGTAAATAGTAATGTTTACAGCACTTTTTTCTATTATACCTTTCTTTATAATATCTACAAAATCATATTTGTATTACTACACTTTGCTAAAATTTTCTGCTTATACAGCTCACACTAAAAAATATTCACTAAAAAGTGAACTTGTAATAAAATATTTTGTACTTTTGCAACGAAAAAACATAATCAATTATGATAATAGAATTTGAAGAAGAATGTTTAAGAGAGTTATATGAAGAAGGAAAAACAAAACATAAAAAGTATAAAAACCTACCAAAGGATATAGTGCAACGTTTTGTAAAAACTATTCAAAAACTGAAAATAGCTGATAGAATAGAAGACTTATTTCTGTATAACAGTCTTAACTATGAAAAATTGAAAGGAGATAAAAAAGGTATAGAATCTGTTAGAGTAAACAATAAATATCGAATAGAATTCATTTCCTCTATAGAAGAAACCGACGAAACTCCCCCTACTATTATAACAATATGTTCCATAATAGAACTCAATAACCATTATTCTTAAAAAATAGAAATTATGAAGCCAAATAATAACAACTTAATACCTTTTAAAGCCATACATCCAGGTGAAATCATAAAAGATGAGCTTGAGGCAATAAATATGACTCAAAAAGAATTAGCCATTCTTTTAGGAGTTAAATCATCGTATATCAATGAAATTATAAAAGGAAAGAGAAATATAACTGCCGAAATAGCTGTGCTATTAGAAGAAGTATTCAAAATCCCTGCAATGCATTGGATGAGTTATCAATCTCAATATGATATCGACCTACAAAGAATAAAAGAGCGAAATATAAAGCGCGCTAGCTTAATCCCTTTATGGGGAGTAGTAAAACAATATGTCTCTGTAAAATCTCTTCAAAAATTAGGATACTTAAAAGATGATTTAGAGTATAACTACAATACTATCAAAGAAATATTTGGAGTAAATAGTGTAGATGAACTCGTCTCTTTCTTTACTAAAAAAAGACAGTCATTAGACAAACTCAATGAAGAAGAAAAAAATACAATCACTTGGGATGCCTTAGTCGCATATAATGCAAATAGAAAATGAAAAATCTTTACCAAAAATTCCTCGCCTCTACAGGCGTCTCTACCGATACCCGCAATATTGCCAAAGGTAGTATTTATTTCGCACTGAAAGGTGCTTCGTTCAACGGAAATACCTTTGCTGCCGAAGCCCTCGAAAAAGGAGCTCAATATGCCGTAATTGATGAGGCTGCTTATCAAACCTCTGATAAAATGATCTTGGTTAGCGATGTACTCACTACCCTACAAGAACTCGCTACCTATCATCGTAACTCCCTCAAAACTCTTGTGATAGGCATTACCGGTAGCAATGGCAAAACCACTACCAAAGAACTCATCAAATCTGTTTTATCACAACAGCTGAACGTAGTAGCCACTCAAGGCAACCTCAACAACAATATAGGGGTACCACTCACCCTGCTTTCTATCAAACCCGAAACTGATATCGCTATTGTAGAAATGGGTGCCAATCACCCTGGCGAAATTGCTTTCCTCTGTAATATCGCCCAACCTGATTACGGCTATATCACCAGCATTGGCAAAGCACATTTAGAGGGATTTGGCTCTTTTGAGGGCGTTATACAAACCAAAGGCGAACTCTACGACTACCTCAAAGCGCACCAAAAAACCATCATCGCTAATGCCGATAACCCTATTACCGAAGCCCTCTTAGCCGATTATCACAACGAGTATAGTTTCGGGGTAGGTAAAGGGGTGAATGTAGCCGTACAGTGTTTGGGCACTCAACCCGTAACCATACAATTTGAAGATGCCTCAACACAAACTACCGAAGAAGGGGGAAAGGTTCTAATAGAGGGATTTACCGATGCTCCTACCGTAGCAACTTCACATTTAGTAGGTAGCTACAATTTCACCAATATAGCCGCTGCAGTAGCTTTCGGCAAATTTTTCAAACTCTCTAACGAGGCTATAAAAAGAGGTATTGAAGCCTATATCCCGCAGAATAACCGCAGTCAGTTGATGCAATGGGGTAGCAATACTGTATTGCTCGATGCTTACAATGCCAACCCCAGCAGTATGGCCGCTGCTATCGACAATTTGCTTACAATGAGTGACGAGAAGAAGAAAGTACTCATTTTAGGGGATATGTTTGAATTAGGAAACTACGCTGCAGAAGAACATCAGCGTATAGTAGATAAACTTAAAAATTATGAGTGGGAAGGCGTATATTTGGTAGGAAGTAACTTTGCCAAAACCCAAAGCCCTTATCCGCAATACGAAACTTTCGAGGCTTTCAAAGAGGTCTTCCCTACCCTATCGTTCAACAATTGTTTGTTACTCATCAAAGGCTCACGCGGTATGGCACTCGAACGCTTAATTCAGGTAAAATAGGTTACAAGTTATAACACTTTGTCAAAGTCCAAGGACTTTGACAAAGTCTCTTCATTCACTATTCACTTTTTTTCTTCACTTGAAAAAGCGTGTGGCTATTGCCGCTGCCTAAGTTGTCATAGATAGCACTTACTTCCAATCCGGCGCGCTCCACACAGCGTATCATATCACCAGAGTAGTACATCTTGCTGTTGCCGTTTGCCATTGCGGTAAAGTAAACGCTTATTTGGGTAAGGCAATACGCCCCTGTTTCGTGTTGTTGTCTATCCCAGTAGGCTTCGAGTATGTAAAGCGAGGTATGCTCGTCCATTGCAGCTGCTGCACGCGTGAGAATGCTCGTTACTTCATCTTCAGAAAAACAATCTAAAAACTGACTCATCCATATTGCATCAAATCCTTTAGGGAAAGGCACCGAGGCGTCTAAGAGGTTCGCAGGATGTCCCGCAATGCGTTCAGCACCTGTTTTGCCAGCGGTATTGGCTTTCATCAACCCTAATTGTTGAGGCAAATCCATAATGGTTACCTGCACATCGGGGTTGTACTCCACTGTTCTCAAAGCAAATCTACCGGTATTGCCGCCCACATCGAGCAGGGTTTTCACGGGTTGTTTGAAAACGATGTTCAAAGCATCGTCAAACGAATAATCAGAATAATAATGATCGAAGGCGAACCATTTTTCTTGGGCTTTAGGAGGCAGTTGTGAAAGTCCCTCGTAGATAGTAGGCCAAGAGCCAAATACTTTTAATCCTGAAGGTTTGCCCTCGGTAAGAGCCTCTTCGAGGTGGAATAAGCCTTCGTAGCACACCTCTTGTATAAACTCCATATTCACGCGTGTTGTTTTGTCGCGTAACAAAAACCAACCTGCTTTGGTAATAGAAAATCGGTCGTCGTTACTCACAATTACGGTACCTATAGATAGCGATGCCTCCAAAAGTATTTTCACCGCGTAGTCGCTGAGCTTTGTTTGAGCAGCAACTTCCGCCATTGTAAGACCGTTAGGGGCGTTGCATAACGCTTCCAAAACGCCAAATTTTACCATTAGTTGGGAGATTTGAAAAACAACAGGTCCAAAAGCGATTTCTTGAGCCAAACGCTGAGCCTCAAGGGCTGTTCTCTGTTCTTTAGTGTATTGTTTCTCTAATGCAGGAGTTAAATTCATAAAAGGGTAATGTGTTAATCAGAATCAAGTCGCAAAGATATAAAATAATTACGAATTACGAAGTACGAATGACGAAATATATAATAATGACGAATGACAAATGACGAGGGACGAGAGACGAGGAATAAATGATTAAAAGGTTTTTATTTTAAAAAGTTTTAAATTCTCTTGTGTTTATAAAAAACTATGTATATATTTGCGGCGTAATTAACAATTATTTATCAAACTCAAAGTATGAAACGATTACTATTTTTAGTAATGATGGCTCTTCCTCTTGCCATTACTCACGCACAAAGCGCCTATAAAGGCACTTTACTAAACGAAAAAGGAGAACCTATTTTTGGTGCTAACGTTATCCAACTCACTCTCCCCGATTCTACAATGGTAAAAGGAGCTATTAGCGATGACAAAGGTCTTTTTGAACTGCCCGACAACGCCCAAGGTAAGCCTTCAGTACTTAAAATTACCCATTTGGAGTACAAAGAAAAAGTTCTTACCCCTTCGTCTAACGATTTAGGAACCATTTCCCTACAAAAATCAGTAAATGAACTCGGTGAAGTAGTGGTTTCGGCTCATCGCCCTGTGATGAAACAACAAGGCACTGTAATTACTGCCGATGTAGCGGCTTCTTCATTGAAAAACATCCCTAAAGTAGACCTTTTGCTCTATTTCTTGCCTGGGGTATCAATGTCGTATACCTCTTATGGCGTAGAAGTATTTGGCAAAGGAAAACCTTTGTTCTATATCAACAACAAGCGGGTGCGCGATATGAACGATGTGTACCGCCTTTCTCCCAAGGAAATAGACCGCATTAGCTTGGAAACGCAACCGGGTGCTGAATACGACAACAGTGTGGGGGCGGTGATTCACATTTTTCTCAAAAAGAAACAAGGCGACGGTCTCAGCGGTGGTGTGAGCGTGGAAAGTCGGTTTAAAAAAGGACAAGAAGGCTTTGTGGATGCTCACCTAAACTACCGTTCAGGCAACACCGATGTTTTCTTCTCAACACACACAGATGTCTATCACAACTTCAAACGCGAAAACGATCAAGAGTTGAATGTGCATACCCAAGCCAACAATTGGCAAGTGCACACCGATGAAATAGTGAAAGATAACACTCGTCGTTTCTATGCTAAAACAGGTTTCTCTCACGAAATCAACGATAAACATTCATTGGGGGCAAGTGTGTGGATGACTACAAGTCCGCTATCGGGGCGTAATATTACCGAGCAAAATACAGCTACTTACCGCAATGGAACCCTTACCCAACAAGGATTGAACACTTTCGACCGCCTCAACAAGGATACACGCCTCAATGCCAATGTGTATTACGATGGCAAACTTTCCGATAAACTCAAGTTGCAAACCGATGTGTTCTATGCAGGTGCTTTCTCTAATTATCGTTCTGATATTGTAGAGCGCAACCTCACCACACCTTCTCAGCGCAATATCAACACCCATTCGGATGCGCAATCACACTTGTGGACGATGAAAACTAATCTCACGCAGCGAGTAGGCAAAGGCTTGTTAGGTTATGGTGTGGAAGCCAGCACCCTATCGCGCTACGACAATTATAAGGACAATATCAGTACTCCTACCGATATTGACAACAAGGAAACGCAATCGGCTGCTTTTGCGAGTTATTCGTTCCCTTGGTATAAAACCAAATGGAAAATAGGCGCACGTTACGAATATACTGATTTTGGCTATTTTGAAAATGATGTGAAGAGCAATGTTAAAAGCCGTAGTTACAAGCACTTGCTCCCTAATATTTCGGTAGCATTCCCTTGGCATAAAACCGAATGGTCGTTTAGCTATGCCAAAAAAATCACTCGCCCTGCCTTCTATGAACTTTCCGACCGTTTTACGTATGAAACCCCTTTTCTCTACAATCGCGGTAATACCGATTTGCAACCACGCCTAAGTGATGATTTTTCACTCTTGCTTACTTATCAAATCGTCTCTCTATCAGTAGATTATTCATTGGTACACAATGGTTTTTTTGAAGATTACCAATTGTCGCGTACCCTGCCTAATGTAGTAGAGCGCTACATTCACAATTTTGGTGACTACCAAAGATTGAAATTAGGACTTTCGGCTTATTACCAAATAGGGCGTTGGGTACCAAAACTCGATTTGATGTACGGCAAACAGTTTGCTAATGGCGTTTTTGAGAACAACCAACCCGTTTTTGTTGCTAATTTGATGAACCAATTTAGCCTAAGCGACAATGCTAATCTCTTTTTGATGATGATGTATCGCAGTAAAGGAAGTAAGGATACTGCTTATGGTTATAAACCTCAAGGAATGGTAATTTTGATGTTTTCACATTCTTTCCTCAACAAATCATTGGAAGTGTATGGAGGTGTAATGGATATTTTTAACCAAATGGGAACTTATGACAGATTTCAAAATCCTTATGTTACTAATAATAAGCATTTTGATAGCAATACACGTTCATTTCGCATTGGGTTAGAGTACAATTTCAATGCTACTCAAAGCAAATACAAGGGTCAACAAGCCGACGGTGACCAGAAAAACAGAATATAAGTTGTGTGTGGGCGTTTGCAAAACGCCCGTACATAACATA